>NZ_JBHWKO010000001.1:193223-224538 GCF_042731035.1 Streptomyces sp. NPDC059895 | reverse complement strand
GCGGGGACGCGGGCCCCTGACGCCGGTACGGGCACGCGGAAGGCCGAGACGGTCGCCCCCGAGGTCGCCGCGGCGGCCCCCGGCGCCGGGGCGGATGCCCCCGAGTCCGATACGGCGGCCCCCGGAACCGGAGGCCGGGCCGCCCGCCGCCGCGAGCAGGAACGCGGCCGGGGCCGGAGCCGGGGCCGGGGCCAGGCCCGAGGCCAGGGCCGGTCCCGTGGCGGGCGGTCCCACGGGCCGGTGCCCGCCGACGGCCCGGCCGACGACACCGCCGACGACCTTGCCGAGGGCGATGCGAGCCGTCGCGATCGCAAGGCCGCCGTCCACCGCCGGCGCCGCCGCCGCACCCTCCTGATCACCGCGGGCTTCGTTCTGGCGGCCGGCGGGCTGAGCCTGGCCGAGCTCGGCATCGACGGCCCCGGTCTCCCCGGCTCCCACCCGGCGGCGGCCGGGGGAGAGTCGACGGAGGCCGACGCCGACGAGCCCGCGGCGGGCACCACGGCGGAGCCCCTGGACGCCAGGTCGGACACCGGCGGCGACGGCGCCTCGGCCTCACCGGACCCCTCGGCCTCCGCCTCCGGCTCCGCGTCGGCGTCCGCCTCGGCGAGCGCGTCGGAGTCGTCGACGACCGGCCCGGACCAGGACCCCCAGTCGGCGACCGTCGTCCCGGTCACCTCCCCGACCACCTCCGGGTCCGACACCCCGGCGGACACCCCGTCCACCCCGGCGTCCGACCCCACGACATCGGAGCCGGCCCCGGAACCGGAACCTTCGCCTTCGGAAACGTGCGACCGGTTCCTCTGGTGGTGCAGCTGAGCGGAACGGATGCCGCCGTCAGGATGTCCCGGGGCCGGCGGTCGGTCTTGAAGACCGCCCACACCGTCCTGCCGACGGCGTGCTCGGTGACGCCCATGTCGTCGGCCGACTGCCTGGTCAGGTGCAACCCCCGTCCCGAGCACGCGAGGACGTCCGACGCCTGAGGGGCGACGAGCGGACCGCCGGTGTCCCGGACCCCCAGACGTGTCACCGTGCCGTCGAGCAGCAAGGCCGAGGCTGTGCGCCCGTAGTCGCCTAACGTGTTGGGCGCACGGTGAAGGAACGGGTCGGCCGTACAGGAGGACGCCGTGAGTACGAGTGGGTGGGTCAGCACCTCGTTGCCGTATCTGACGCCACGGAAGCAGGGGCGGGGTGACGCCTGGGCGGAGGAGGCGGAGGCCCAGGGGCGGCGTGGTACTCAGCGGATCGTCCACGCGGGCGAGGTGCCGGCTCCGGCGGACGTGGCGGGGCTGCTCGGGATCGAGGAAGGGGAGCCGGTGGTCGTGCGGCGGCGCCTGATCCTCCTCGACGATCAGCCGAACGAACGCACCGACACCTACTACCCGACCGCCATCGCCCGGGGCACCCGACTCGCCGGGACCGCCAGGATCCCGGGCGGAGCCGTCACGCTCCTCGCCGAACTGGGGCACGTGGGCGTCCTCGTGACGGAGGACGTGACCGCCGGAATGCCGGACGAGGAGGAGCGGGAAGCCCTGCGGACAGCCGCTGACGAGCCGGTCCTGCGGATCACTCGGCTGACCCGGGACCGCGACGACCGGCCGATCCAGGCCGACCGTATCGTGATGCCTGCCCCACGGCAGAGGCTGCGTTACGAGATCAGGATCGGATGACCGTGCCCAAGGCAGTACCGGAAGCCGCCGACCGCCGCTCGCTGCACGAGAGGATCGCGGCCGATCTGCGCGACGACATCATGAGCGGGGAGGTGGCGCCCGGAGCGAACCTGCCCTCCACGGTGCAGCTCAAGGAGCGCTTCGACGCGTCGAACGCCACCGTCCAGAAGGCCCTTCAGCTCCTGAAGGACGAAGGTCTGGTGGTCGGAAGGGCCGGCGCGGCCGTGACGGTCCGCGAACACCGCCAGCGCACGGTCCGCCCTGCCGCGCTCGCGGCGCCGGGCGCACCTGGAGAGCCCTTCCGCTGGCTCACCGAAGCGGCCAAGCACGGCACGCGCGCCCGCAGCGAACTGCTCGACGTGGGGGAGACCCGCCCACCGGCCGATGTCCGCGCCGCCTTCGGCCTCCCGGAGGACGGCACCGCCCTCCTCCGCAGCCAGCTCCTCCTGATCGACGAAGAGCCCGCCGAACTCGTCTACTCCTACTATCCGTTGGACATCGCCAGAGGTACGCCGCTGACGAACCGTCGGCGGATCAAGGGCGGAACGCCCGTGTTGCTCACGGAACTCGGTCACCCTCCTCGCCGCAGCGTGGACCGCGTCTCCGCGAGGGTTCCGACCCAGGAGCAGTACCAGGCGCTCCGCCTGACCAGCGGCATGCCGGTCCTGCGCACCCTGCGGCTCGTGCTCGGTGACCGGGAGACCCCGGTCGAGGTGACGGTCATGGTGAAGGCGGGGCATCTCTACGAAGCGCAGTACGAGTTCTCGGTCGGCTCGGCGGACTGAGGAGAAGGGGCGCCGTCCGAGGCTGCCGGAGGGGAAGGCGGCGTCAGTCGCCGTCCCCCGCAGGCGTCACCATCCGCCGCAGCAACCCCCGCAACACCCCCCGTTCCTCCTCCGTCAGCCCCGCCAGGGGCTCGCGGGCGAAGCGCAGGCCTTCGCGGAGGCCCTTGGCGACCCGGCGGCCCTCCTCGGTGGCGGCGGCCAGTTTGACGCGGCGGTCGGCCGGGTCGGGGCGGCGTTCGGCCAGGCCCCGGGCCTCCAGGCGGTCGACGATGCCGGTCACGTTGGACGGCTCGCACCTGAGCCGGTTCGCCAGCTTGCGCATGGGCAGCGGCTCCAGGGAGAGCAGGCTGAGCAGGCGGGCCTGGGCGCCGGTGAGGGCGTATGCGGCGGCGGCGTCCTCGTAGTCCTCGTGGAAGCGGGCCACGACCTCGCCGATCAGTTCGACGACCTCGAGGGTCAGGGCGTCGGGGCGGCGGGCCGGGGGTGAGGGTGCCATGGTGGACAGGGTACCCGGCTTACTTGACATCCTGAAATATTCAGACGCATGGTTGTTTCAGCTAGTGAAACATTCAGAGAGGCAACTCCCATGACCGACTCCGCCCTCCCCGCCACCGGCCGCGCATGGCGCCTGCTCAGCCGACCCGTCGGCTGGCCGAAGCCCGAGGACTTCGAGCTGGCCGAGGCGGAGGTACGGCGGCCCGGACCCGGCCAGGTCCTCGTCCGCAACGAGTACCTCTCCGTCGACCCCTACATGCGCGGCCGGATGAGCGCCGCCAAGTCCTACGTCGCCCCCTTCGAGCTGGGCAAGGTGATGCAGGGCGGCGCGGTCGGCGAGGTCGTCGCCTCCGAGGCCGAGGGCATCGCCCCGGGCGACCACGTCCTGCACTTCGGCGGCTGGCGCGAGTACGCCACCGTCGACGGCGGGCAGGCCGTCCGGGTCGACCCCGAGGCCGCGCCCCTCTCCACGTACCTGGGCGTCCTCGGCATGACCGGCCTCACCGCGTACGCGGGCCTGCTGCGCACCGCCTCCTTCAAGGAGGGCGACGCGGTGTTCGTGTCCGGCGCGGCGGGCGCCGTCGGCAGCCAGGTCGGGCAGATCGCCCGGCTGAAGGGCGCCTCGCGGGTCATCGGCTCCGCCGGGTCCGACGAGAAGGTCAAGCTGCTGGTCGAGGAGTACGGCTTCGACGCCGCGTTCAACTACCGCAACGGCCCGGTCGCCGAGCAGCTGCGCGAGGCCGCGCCCGACGGCGTCGACATCTACTTCGACAACGTCGGCGGCGACCACCTGGAGGCCGCCATCGGCTCCCTCAACCGGGACGGCCGGATCGCGGTCTGCGGCATGATCTCCGTCTACAACAACACCGAGCCCGCCCCCGGCCCGAAGAACCTCGTCCGCCTCATCCAGACCCGCGGCCGCATCGAGGGCTTCCTGGTCGGTGACCACTACGACCTCCAGCCGCAGTTCGTCCAGGAGGTCGGCGCCTGGGTCCGCTCCGGTGAGCTGAAGTACCGCGAGACGGTCGTCGAGGGCATCGAGAACAACCTGGAGGCGTTCTTCGGGGTCCTGCGCGGCGACAACACCGGGAAGATGATCGTCAAGCTGTAGTGCGGGCGGGGCGGCGAAAGCGCCGGGGCCGGCAGGGCCCGCGCCCTTCCGCGGAAGCAGCGCCACGCGCGTGGTGGCGTAGCCGCGCACGGCGCAGGCCGCACCCTCGGACCCGGGTGCGGCCTGCGCTGGTCACTCGATCGGGCTCAGCCCGCCAGCGCCGCCCGGTGCGCCGCCGCCACCAGCCGGTTGTTCTCCGGCGCGGCCCCGCCCGGGAAGGCGAACCGGCGCCGCGCGTACCCGTAGGCGAGCCCGCTGCGCGGGTCCGCGAACGCCTGGCAGCCGCCCGCCCCGCTGTGCCCGAACGCCCCCGCGCCGAGGAACGGGTACGAGGTGTCCGCCGTCGACTGGAAGCCCAGCCCGTACGACCTGTGGGCGCGGGCCACCACGTCGTGGCCGACGGAGTGGCACTGCCCGAACTCCGCCGCCGTGTCCTCCTTCAGCAGCGGCGCCTTCCCGCCGACCTCGCTGATCGCCGCCGCGTACAGCCCGGCGAGCCCGCGCGCCGACGCCACCCCGCCCACCGACGCCGGGCCCTTGGCGCGGATCAGCGGGTCGTTCGGCAGCAGTGCCAGGTCGGTCGGCTCGTCGCCGTGCCGGTTGAAGGCGATGGCGGCCAGGGTGTGCGGCCCGTCGGGCAGCGAGTCGAGCAGGGCCCGCTGCTCGGCGGTCGGCGCCATCGGCTGCGCGTCCCGGAAGCGCGGCTCGTACCCGTCCGGCAGCCCCAGGAAGAAGTCCAGCCCGTACGGGGCGCGCACCCGCTCCTCGTACACCTCCTGGAGGGTGCGTCCCGTCGCACGCCGTACGACCTCGCCGACGAGCGCGCCGATGACCAGCGCGTGGTAGCCGAAGACGGCGCCCGGGCGCCAGAACGGCCGCTGGTCGGCGAGGCGTTCGGCGATCTGCCGGTCGTCGGCCAGCTCCCGCGCGGAGAACCCGGTGTCCGCGCCGACCACTCCGGCCCGGTGCGCGAGCAGCTCGCGCAGGGTCAGCGCGCCCTTGCCCTCGGCCGCGAACTCCGGCCAGTAATAGGTGACCTTGCGGTCCAGCTCCAGCGTGCCCTCCTGCACGAGGAGCGCGACCACCAGGTACGCGGCGCCCTTGGTGGACGAGTACACGCCGTAGAGGGAGCCGGCGTCCGTGCCGTCCCCGGCCCACAGGTCGACGACCCGGCGGCCGTGCAGGTACACGCACAACTGGCCCTCGTAGTCGGGTCGCCCCGCCGCCACGAACGCGGCGAACTCCTCCCGCACCGCGTCAAAACCGTTCGCGACGGTGCCGTGGATCTCCTGTGTCATCCGCTCTCCTCAGCCAGACCGCTGCCTGTGTGTGCCATGGTGATCAAAGCCTGTGCGACCTGGGTGAACTCGCCCTTGGGATGGTCCCGGAAGAGGGGTTCCGTGCCGAACAGGACGGCGTGCGGCCCGCTCACGACGGCAGGCCGCCCGGCGGCGGCGCCGGGACCGCCCGAGCCGTCGGCCCGGGCCCGCCAGTGGCCGGAGACGAGCGGGTCGCCGGTGGCGTACGACTGCTCGACGCGCACCCCGGGGCCGAGGCCGGTGAACCACACCGGCGCGTAGACGAAGCCGTGGTCCGGGGCCCCGGCCGTCACCGGCCCCGAGTTGACCACCCGCACCACGCCGTTGGCCTCCTCGGCGCCCCGTACGGCCGTCACGTCCAGCAGCCCGGCGCCCGTGGCGAGCGCGGCCCCCTCGGCGCCCCGGCCGACCAGGCCGTGCCCGGCGAGGAAGGCGTCCAGGGCGGTGCGGGCGGCCCCGCTCAGCGCGGCCCGGTCCAGCCCGGTCGACACGAACAGCACGTCCACCGACGACCAGTCGAAACCGGCGTCGAGGCGGGCCGTGGAGACCGGCGTGACGTCGAAGCCCATCTCGCGCAGCGCGAACAGCTCACCGGCCGTGACGGCGGCGGCGATCCGGACGCGGTGCAGGGGAGTGGTGCCGGTGACGGCGGCCGAGGTGGCCGTGGTGGCCGAGGTGAAGGAGACGTCGTACGCGCGGGCGGCGCTGGCCGCCCGCGCGCGCGCCGACGCCGGGACGACCGCGCTGCCGTCCGCGTCC
The DNA here is from genome assembly GCF_042731035.1 of Streptomyces sp. NPDC059895. Lineage (NCBI taxonomy): Bacteria > Bacillati > Actinomycetota > Actinomycetes > Kitasatosporales > Streptomycetaceae > Streptomyces > Streptomyces sp. NPDC059895. The sequence goes on along the minus strand of NZ_JBHWKO010000001.1, from coordinate 218,402 downwards.
CGCCGTACCGCGATCCCGGCCCGCAGCAGGGAGTTGAGGGCCGCGACCGCGCCCGGGTCGTCCAGTCGCAGCCGCAGGTCGCCGCGCGGGGCGACCGTGCCGGCCGGGGCGGCCCCGGTCACCGCCCGCAGCGGGGCGCCGGTCGGGGAACCGCCGTGGACGGCCACCACCCGCGCGCCCCACAGCCGTCCCAGGCTCCAGCCCGAGATGTCGTACATCACCGACACCCGGCCGCTGATGTCCCGGCCGTCGGCGAGCAGCACGTTCGCCAGCCCCCGCTTGGGCTGGCGCATGTCGACGACGTACGAGCCCCGCGGGTACGTCCGTCCGTCGAGCCGGAAGGAGCGGCTCGCCCGGGTGACGCGGACGTCGTTGGCGAGGAGGTGGTCGACGAGGCGGGCGGTGGCGGTGGGCGTCGGGCCGGCCGGGAGGACGTAGGCGCGCGGGAACGCGGTCGTCCAGACGTCCTCGGGGCCGATGCCCGGGACGCCCGGCACGGTCCGTTCCGACACCGGCACCTGCGCGGCACCGGCGGCCCCGCGCCGGAACACCTCGATCTGGTCGGCGACGAGGGAGGGGCCCCGCTCGCGGACGAAGTCGAGGGTGGCGCGGAGGGCGGCGCCGGCCACCTGCACGTTGATCGCGGACCGGCGGCGCAGCTCGCCGGCCGGCAGACCGGTGTAGGCCGCGTTGTTCACCTGGAGCGGGATCTCGACCGTGTGCGCGGCGACCGCGCCGTGGAAGGCCGCGTACTGCGGGGTGAAGACCGGCGGCCAGTCGTCCCAGCCCTCCGCCTGGTCGCGGAACGGGATCTGCGCGGGCCGCACGCCGTCCTTCGCGGGGGTGAGGCCGAGGGCGTCGACGGCGGCCTCCATGCCGAGGGCGTTGGCATAGGAGTTCTTCAGGAAGAGGTCGTACTCGTAGTTCTCGCCGTGCGGCGGGGTGGTCGGCTCGATGAGGGTGCCGTTGACGTAGCCGTGCAGGTCGAGCACGACGGCCGGCTGCTTGGCGATCTCGATCTGCCGCACCGCGCGCGTCTCGGGCTGGGAGGCGGTGACGGCGTCCCGGTTCAGGTCGAAGCCGACCGCGTTCGCGCGGGTGCCGGCGATCCGGCCGTCCGGGTTGGCGGTGATGTTGAAGTAGAGGCGGCTGTGGGCGAGGAGGTCGCGGGTCGCCGCGTCGTCCGCGGTGGCGAGCCGCTCGACGAGCTCCAGGGAGGCGTCGGTGCCCTCCCACTCGTTGCCGTGGATGTTGCCGTTGACGAAGACGGGCGTCTTGTAGGCCGACTTCAGGGCGGGGTCCGCGGCGGCCGCGGCGGGCGCGTTCTCGATGAGTTCGCGCATCCGCTCCTGGTCGCGGGTCTGGCGGGCGGTCTCCGGCGCGGTGACGGTGACGAGGTAGAGCCGGTGCCCGCCCGCCGAGCGGCCGGCGACCTCGACGCTCACCCGGTCGCCGAGCGCCTGAAGGGTGTTCAGCCGCGGGGCGATGGCGTGGTACGGGACGAGGCCCAGCCTGAGGGACGCGTCGGCGGGGTTCTCGGGGTCGGCGCTGAGTACCTGCTGCCGGGGGTAGCCGCGGACGGAGTCGGCGGCGGACAGGTCGGTGACGGGCGCGGTGAGCGCCTGCCGGGTGGTCGCCGCGGGCGGCCCGGCGACGGCCGTGTCCGCGCCGGATCCCTCCCGGGTCACGGGTTTCGGGCCGGCGCCGGCGGTGGCCGGGGCGAGCAGAAGGGCCCCCGCGGCCGTGACGGCGAGGGCGGCGATCAGGACAGGCCGGGCCGGGGTGGTTCTCGTGGTGCACACGTGTACCTCCGCTGACTTCCTGTGCTCGGGTGCTGCCGGAGACCGGTACGGCGAGATGTACCTGTTCGACTCAACTGCAACAAGAGGGGGTTGGTGTCACCGATAGCCCGGATGGCCTAGGAAAGAACCCGCGGGCACCCGGGCGTGCGCCCGGCAGCCGTCCGGGCGTGCGGCCGACGGACGGTCAGACGGGGCTCCGGGCCGGCGGCCGACGGACGGTCAGACGGGGCTCCGGGCCCGGCGGCCGACGGACGGTCAGACGGAGATCCGCCGCCTGCGGCCAGACGGTCGGTCAGACAAAGCGCCGAGCGTGCGGCCGGACGGTCGGTCGGACGGGCCTCCGTGACGGATCGTCGACTCCGCCGCCGGGCGCGCGGCGGCCGAGCGGTGCGCACCACCGGCCCGCTCCAGCACGACCGGGGACGATGTGCACCCGCCCGATAGAGTGCGGACATGCGCGATCTCGGGGCGGGTTTCAGGTACCTGGTGGCGGGCCAGCGGTGGGTGGCCCGGCACGGCAGGCAGTACGGGTTCGGACTCCTGCCGGGGCTGATCACACTCGTCCTCTACGTGGGCGCGCTGGTGGCGCTCGCGGTGTGGGGCGGGGACGCCGTGACGTGGGCGACGCCGTTCGCCGACGACTGGTCGAGCCCGTGGGGCGGGCTGTTCCGCGGGTTCCTCACGGTCGTGCTGTTCGCCCTGGCCCTGCTCCTCTCCGTCCTGACCTTCACCGCCGTCACCCTGCTCCTCGGGCAGCCCTTCTACGAGAGCCTCTCCGAGAGGGTCGACCGTGACGTCTCGCCCGACGGCACGGCACCGGAGTCGGGGCTGCCGCTCTGGCGCGAGCTGTGGATCTCGGCCCGCGACAGTGCGCGCATCGTGGTCCGGGCCCTGCTGTGGGCCGTGCTGCTGTTCGCCCTCGGGTTCGTCCCGTTCCTCGGGCAGACCGTCGTGCCCGTGATCGGGTTCTTCGTCACCGGCTTCTTCCTCACCGAGGAGCTCACCGCCGTGGCCCTCCAGCGCAGGAACGTCGACCTGCGCGCCCGCCTCACCCTGCTGCGCTCCCGCAAGACGCTGGTCTGGGGCTTCGGCACGCCGCTCGGACTGGCGTTCCTGGTGCCCTTCGTGGCGGTGTTCCTGATGCCGGGCGCGGTCGCCGGCGCGACCCTCATGGCGCGGGACCTGCTGGGGGAGGAGACCCGGGACGGCGAGGCCGCCGACGACGACCGCGAGGAGGCGAACGCCCGGCCGTGACCGGCCGCGCGCGGCGCCCGCCCGGCCGTGACCGGCCGCGCGCGGCGCCCGCCCGGTCACGATCGTGTGCGGCGCCCGGCCCGGACCCGCCCGCCCCGGCGTCAGCCCCCCGTGCCCTCCGCCGCGCCGAGCGCCACCGCCACGATCGCCCGCACCTGGGCGATGATGTCCAGCCGGTTGCGCACGAACTCCGGGTCGGTCACCGTCCCGGTCGCCGGATCGGTGTTCCCGGTGCCGAACCGGAGGACCGGCGTGTGGAGGTGCCCGCCCGGCAGCGTGCCGCGCAGACCGAGCCGGTCCCGCAGCAGGGTGGCCCGGTAGGCGATCTCGTTGGAGAGGTAGTTCCCGCCGCCCCCGGCCCGCGCGGTCGACCCCGGGGTGGGCCCGTCCGGCCGGACCACGGGCGCGGTCCCCCCGGCCGGGATCTCGGTCACACCCGTGTTGTCGAGGACCGGGAAGCGGCCGGTGTCCGCCGCCACGATCTCCCAGTAGGGCAGGGTCGTCGTCGTCCACTGCGGCTGCGAGGCCGGGTCGGCGACCGGGACCGTCTCCGTCCTGCTCACGTTCTCGTTGTCCGGGAAGCCGCCCCGCCAGGCCCCGTTGGTCCGCTCGACGTCGAAGCGGCCGACGCGCCCCTGGCTCACGGTCGCGAACAGGTCCACGTGCCTCAGGTGCGGCCGCAGCGTCCGTTCCACCGTGCCCTCGGCGAAGTCCCCCCAGCGCACCGGGAACACGGCCGCCTCCACCCGGGCCGGCCCGTCCGCCGTCTCGATCACCGTGCCGTCGAGGGCCAGCGCGGCCGCCCCGGACGGGTTGGAGATGCGGATGTCCTGGTCCAGGGTGAACGGGTCGAAGCCGGTGATCAGCACCCGCTTGAGGCCCTCGCCGCCGAGGCGGCGGAAGCCGATGTCGTCCTGGCCGCGCGAGGCGCGCTCCAGGCCGGCCAGCAGTGCCGTCCGTTGCGCCCTGGTGAGCCCGAACTCCGGCTCCCAGGTGCGCACTTCCCGGGTCAGCGCCAGCCGCGCCCAGTACAGCGGCCGGTCGTCGTCCCGGCTGAGCTCCCCGCCGGCCGGGCCCCGCGCCTGCGCCCGGTCCACGGCCCGCCGCCACAGCGCCGCGCCCTCGCGGGCGACGGCACGGCGGGCCTGTGCGAGGGAGGGGGCGGCCGCCAACTGCCGGGCGAGGCGCGGCGCGGCCGTGTCGAACCCGGAGGCCGCGAGGATCTCCCCGGGGACGGCCCGGTCGAGCCGCCGCTCCTCGACGCCGGGCGCGGGGGCGGCGTCGGGGACCGCGCAGGCCGCGGTCGCCGGGGCCGAGAGGCAGGCCACGAGGGCCAGGCCGAGGACACCGATGCGAACTCGTAAGCGGTGCAAGGTACTTGGGGTCCTTCCGTCGCTGCGGGGCGCGCGTCGCGCTGGAACGGCGGAAGTATCGCGTGGCGGCTGTGCTCCACGCCATGGGGCCCGTCGGGCTTCAGCCCGGTTCCACGCCATGGGGCCCGTCGGGCTTCAGCCCGGTTCCATGCCATGGGGCCCGTCGGGCTTCAGCCCGGTTCCATGCCATGGGGCCCGTCGGGCTTCAGCCCGGTTCCATGCCATGGGGCCCGTCGGCTCCTCAGTCCAGGCCCTCGCCCAGGTCCTCGCCCAGCAGCCGCAGGAAGTCCCGGAACGCGCCCGGCATGTCGACCGACTCCGGGTCCAGCAGCCACTGGAACTGCAACCCGTCCATCACCGCCACCAGCAGGGGAGCGGTCCGCTCCGGCGTGAGGCCGTTGGGCAGCCGCTCGCCGTACTCGGTGCGCAGCACCGCCGCCATGTTCGCCCGGACCTGGGTGTAGCGCTCGGTGAAGTACCGCCGGGCCGGGTGCCCCTCGGTGACGCTCTCGCCGAGCAGCGCGGAGAAGGTCTGGACGATGCCGGGCCGCATCGCGTTGTACTCGACCAGCGAGGCCAGCAGGTCGACCCGCCACCGGGTGTCCGGCACCGCGTCCCACTGGTCGCGCTCCTCCAGCACGGCGACGAGCAGCGCGTCCTTCGTCGGGAAGTGGTGCAGCAGCCCCTGCTGGGTCAGCCCCACCCGCTCGGCCACGGCGGCCAGACTCGCCCCCCGGTAGCCGCGCTCGGCGATCACCTCCAGGGCCGCGCGCACGATCTCGGCGCGCCGCTCCCCACTTCTGACCCGGCCACTCATGGCGCCACCGTACGTCATCCGGCCCACCCTGAAATAACAGGATGGTAACGAAACCTACCGCGTTACAGGCAATGGATGCACGATGGAGTCACTGCACTGCACGACTCAACGAGGAGGCGCCGCGATGGCGGACAACGAGGCGGTCGTCGAGGCGGCCCTCGGCAAGCTCGATCTGGAGGCCAAGAGCCGGCTGCTGGCCGGCCAGGACATGTGGTCCCTGCCCGCCCTGCCGGAGATCGGTCTGGCGTCCCTGGTGATGTCCGACGGCCCGATCGGCGTACGGGGCGTGCGCTGGACCGCCGACGACCCGTCCGTCGCGCTGCCCTCCCCGACCGCCCTGGCCGCCACCTGGGACCCCGCGCTCGCCCACCGGGCCGGTGTGCTGCTGGCCCAGGAGGCCCGCCGCAAGGGCGTCCACGTCCTGCTCGCCCCCACGGTCAACCTGCACCGCTCCCCGCTCGGCGGCCGCCACTTCGAGGCCTACAGCGAGGACCCGTACCTCACCGGCCGCATCGGCACCGGATACGTCCGCGGCGTCCAGTCCGGCGGCGTCGGCACCACCGTCAAGCACTTCGTCGCCAACGACGCCGAGACCGACCGCTTCACCGTGAACAACCTGGTCGGCGAACGCGCCCTGCGCGAGCTGTACCTGGCGCCCTTCGAGGCCATCGTGGAGAACGCCCACCCCTGGGGCATCATGACCGCCTACAACACGGTCAACGGCACCACGATGACCGAGCACCACCACCTCGTGAACGAGGTCCTGCGCGGCGAGTGGGGCTTCGACGGCTTCAACGTCTCCGACTGGATGGCCGCCCGCGACACCGTCGGCGCCCTCCGCGGCGGCCTCGACGTCGCCATGCCCGGCCCGCGGACCGTGTACGGCGAGGCCCTCGCCGAGGCGGTACGGGACGGCCGGCTCGACGAGTCCGAGGTCGACGACGCCGTCCGCCGCGTCCTGCGGCTGGCCGCCCGCGTCGGCGCCCTCGCCGGCGCCGAACCCGCCGTCGCCGAACCGCCCGCCGCCGTCGACGGCGAGGCCCTCGCCCGCGAACTCGCCCGCCGCTCCTTCGTCCTCGTCCGCAACGAGAACGGCGCCCTTCCCCTCAAGACCGGCACGGTCGCCCTCATCGGCGCCGCCGCCCGCGACGCCCGGGTCCTGGGCGGCGGCTCCGCCACCGTCTTCCCGACGCACATCGTCTCCCCGCTCGACGGCCTCACCGCCGCCCTGCCCGAGGGCACGCTCAACTACGTCGTCGGCGCCGACCCCACCACCGAACTCGCCGTCGCCGACAAGGGGTTCACCCTGCGCGCCGTCTGCCGGGACGCCGACGGAGAGGTGATCGGCACCGGCTCCGTGCCCAACGGGCAGATCCAGTGGATGGGCGACGACCTCCCCGACGGCGTCACCCACGACCGCCTCCACACCGTCGAACTGACCGGCACCTTCACCCCGCGCACCACCGGCCGGCACACCTTCGGCGTCAAGGGCGTCGGCGCCTTCGCCCTCACCGTCGCCGGCACGACGCACTTCGACGGCCCCCAGGTGCCCGCCGACGTCAGCGACCCCTTCGAGGCGTTCTTCGGCGCCCCGGTGCCCCGCGCCGAGGTCGACCTGACCGCCGGGGAGAGCGCCGAGATCTCCCTCACCTACGTCTTCGAGCTCCCCGAGAACATCCCGCTGAAGGTGATCGCCTTCGCCCTCGCCCACCAGGAGCCGCAGCGCGACGCGGACGAGCTGATCGCCGAGGCCGTCGAGGCGGCCCGCGCCGCCGACACGGCGGTGGTCGTGGTCGCCACCACCGACCGGGTCGAGTCCGAGGGCTTCGACCGCGCCGACCTGAGGCTGCCCGGCCGCCAGGACGACCTGGTCCGGGCCGTCGCCGCCGCCAACCCGAACACGGTCGTGGTCGTCAACTCCGGCTCCCCGGTGGAACTCCCCTGGCGCGAGGACGTCGCCGCCGTCCTGCTGAGCTGGTTCCCCGGCCAGGAGGGCGGCGCGGCCCTCGCGGACGTCCTCACCGGCGCCCACGAGCCCGGCGGCCGCCTCCCCACCACCTGGGGCTCCCTCGCCGACGCCCCCGTCACCCAGGTCACCCCCGAGAACGGCGAACTCCCCTACACCGAGGGCGTCTTCATCGGCTACCGGGCCTGGGAGAAGCAGGGCCGCACCCCCGCCTACCCCTTCGGCCACGGCCTCGGCTACACCGACTGGGCCTACGAGTCGGTCGAGGCGGACGGCACCACGCTGAAGATCCGCGTCCGCAACACCGGCGAGCGGGCCGGCCGCGAGGTCGTCCAGGTCTACCTCGCTCCGACGGACACGGGCACGGGCACGGACCCGGCCCCGGAGCGCCCGGCACGCCTGCTGGCCGGCTTCGCGACCGTCGAGGCCGGACCGGGCGAGAGCGCCGAGGCCGTCGTCGACCTCGCGCGGCGCGCCTTCGAGGTCTGGGACGAGGACGCCCACGGGTGGTTCTTTGTGAAGGGTTCGTACGAAATCCAGGTGGGTAGGTCCCTCACGGACCGCAGGATCACCGCGACGATTACCGTCTGACGCGGAGGTTCTCACCACCCCTGGAGCAGCCCCGGTCCGGGACCTGACCCCTGGACCGGGGCTCGTACGTTTTTTCAGGGCCGCTGCCGCCGTCGCCGTCGCCGTCGCCGTCGGCGCCCCGGCGCGCCGTCCTACCGCGCCGAGAAGCCGTACACCGTCTCCGACCGGTACACCTCGCCCGGCCGCAGCACGGTGCTCGGGAACTCCGGCCGGTTCGGGGAGTCCGGGAAGTGCTGGGTCTCCAGCGCGATGCCGGCGCCCGGCGCGAACGGCTCGCCGAGGTGGTCCGCCGTGTACACCTGGACGCCCGGTTCGGTCGTCGCCACCGTCAGCACCCGCCCGGACGCCGGGTCGTGCAGCTCGGCCACCTCCACGGGCGTCTCGGTGACGCCCTTGTCCAGCACGAAGTTGTGGTCGTAGCCGGAGCCGGTCTTGCGGGCCGTACGGAAGTCGAAGCGGGTGCCCGCCACCTCCGCGACCCCGGTCGGGATCAGGTCCGCGTCGACCGGCGTGTACCGGGAGGCCGCCAGTCGCAGCTCGTGCCCGCCCGCGTGCCCCGCGCCCGCGAGGTTGAAGTAGCTGTGGTTGGTCAGGTTCACCGGGGTCGGCGCGTCGGTGACCGCCTCGTACGCGATGCTCAGCGCGCCCGACGCCCCGAGCGTGTACGTCGCCGTGACCTGCAGACGGCCCGGGAAGCCCTCCTCGCCGTCCGGACTGACCCGGCGCAGCCGCAGCCCGTGCTCGACGGGCTCCACGTCCCACCCCCGCTTGTCGAAGCCGCGCTCCCCGCCGTGCAGCGAGTTGGGCGCGTTGTTCGGCGCGAGCGGGTACGCCACCCCGTCCAGCGTGAAACGGGCGTGCGCGATCCGGTTCGCGTACCGTCCGACGAGGGCGCCGAGGTAGGGCTCGGGGTGCGCGAGGTAGCCGTCCAGGTCCGCGAACCCCAGCACCACGTCCGCCGGCCGGCCCTCCCGGTCCGGCACCTCGACCGACTGCACGATCCCGCCGTACGACAGGACCCGCACCCGGACGCCCGCCCGCTCCAGGGTCCAGCGGCGGACCGGGGTGCCGTCGGAAAGTGTTCCGAAGTGTTCGCTCATGGTGGAAACTCTAGGTCACCCCGCTGCGGGCGGTGACCTGGCGGTATGCGATCTCGGCCAGCCGGGCCTGGCCGTTCGTGCTCGGGTGGAACCAGTCCCAGTGGCTCAGCTGGTCGGTGCCGAAGCGGTACTCGTACACGGCGCCGCCGTCGAAGCGGCACCGCAGGTCCTTCGCGCAGACCTCCTTCAGCACCGTGTTGTAGTCCTCCACCCGCTGCTGCACCGTCGCCCGGCGCAGGTTCGCCGCGGAGTCCAGCGCGTCCGCGTCGCCCAGCATCGACGGGCAGATGCCCAGCTTCCATACCTGCTTGCCCAGCGCGTTGGTCCGCCCCTGTGCCCACAGCCGCTTCAGGTTCGGCACGCTCGCCACGTACACCTGCGCCTTCGGTGCCGCCCGGCGCAGCGTGCGCAGCGCGTCCTGGAACTGGGCGCGGAAGTCGGCCACCGGCGTCATCGCCTCCGCGGACGCCCGGCAGGCGTCGTTCGCCCCGGCCATGACCGTCACCAGCGCGGGCCCGCGCGCCGCGGCCCGCCTCATCTGGGCCGGCAGGTCCGCCATGCGCGACCCGGTCTCCGCGTAGTTCCAGCTGTGCGTCGCCGCCCGCGCCGCCCCCAGCAGCCGGACGGCCAGACTGTTCACCTCGGCGCTGCCGCCGGTCGCCCAGGACACCTCGGGGCAGTCCGACAGGACCGTACAGGCGTCGAAGCCACGGGTGATGGAGTCGCCCACCGCGGCGAGCGAGGCCGGGCTGCTGTCCCACACCGGCGTCGGCGACGCCCGGCGCGCCTGCGAGGCCGACGGCCCGGGGCCGTCCCCGCCCGCGTCACAGCCCGCCGCGCCGCCCAGCACGGCGGCCGCCGCGACGGCGACGACCGCCCGCGAGCGGTGGCTTCGCTTCCGCATCCCCTGCTGTCCCCTCGGTCGTCGGCACGTCCCCGGCCGGACGGGTCGCCGGCCCCACCCATGACAACGTCCGGAGGTTCCCGCGGCCCGCCCGACGCGCCCCGCCCGCCCCTTCGGAAGCAACTGAACACTCCCGCACAGGCGTCCTGCCGGGTGAATGGCGGGCGTTTCGCGGCACCGGGACCGACGGTACGTCACACTCCTTGCGCCGCCGCACGGTAGCCTCGCCATCAACGTGGCTGCCCGGCCACCGCCGCCATGCCGGCCTGCACACCTGTCCGCTCTGCCCGGAGGTCCCGGTGACGACACGTGGAGTTCTGTACGTGCACTCCGCGCCGCGCGCGCTGTGCCCGCACGTCGAGTGGGCCGTCGCCGGGGTGCTCGGCACGCGCGTCAACCTCGACTGGATCCGGCAGCCGGCCGCGCCCGGCACCTGGCGCTCGGAGTTCTCCTGGCAGGGACAGGCGGGCACCGCCTCCAAGCTCGCCTCCGCGCTGCGCGGCTGGCACCTGCTGCGCTTCGAGGTCACCGCCGAGCCCTGCGCCACGGCCGAGGGCGAGCGCTACAGCTGCACCCCCGACCTCGGCATCTTCCACGCCGTCACCGGCATCCACGGCGACATCCTCATCCCCGAGGACCGGCTGCGCGCCGCCCTGCTGCGCTCCCAGCGCGACGAGACGGACCTGGAGGCGGAGATCGCCAAGCTCCTCGGCAAGCCCTGGGACGACGAACTGGAGCCGTTCCGGTACGCCGGCGAGGGAGCGCCCGTCCGCTGGCTCCACCAGGTCGTCTGAGCCGTCGTCCGCCCTCTCCGGGCCCCGCTCGGCACGAAGGCCCCCACCCGGACCGGGTGGGGGCCTTCGCGCGCGTACAGGCGCTTCTCAGACCGTGCGGAACGCCAGCACCACGTTGTGCCCGCCGAAGCCGAACGAGTCGTTGAGGGCGGCGATACGGCCCTCGACGGGCAGCTTGCGGGCCTCGCCGCGGACGATGTCCGCGGCGGCCTCGGCCTCCGGGTCGAGGTTCTCCACGTTGATGGTCGGCGGAGCCAGCCGGTGGTACAGCGCGAGGATCGCCGCGACGGACTCCACGCCGCCCGCGCCGCCCAGCAGGTGACCGGTCATCGACTTCGTGGCGGAGACCGCCATGTGGTCGGCGTCGTCGCCGAACACCTTGCGCAGCGCCTTCAGTTCGGCCACGTCACCGGCCGGCGTCGACGTCGCGTGCGCGTTGACGTGCACGATCTCCGCCGGGTCCAGGTCGGTGCGCTCCAGCAGGTTCTGCAGGGCGTGCGCGATGCCGCGGCCCTCCGGCTCCGGCTGCACGATGTCGTGGCTGTCGGCGGAGATGCCCTGGCCGACCGCCTCCGCGTACACCCGCGCCCCGCGCGCGGCGGCGTGCTCGGCGGACTCCAGGACGATCACGCCGGCGCCCTCGCCCAGGACGAAGCCGTCGCGGGCGGTGTCGTAGGGACGCGAGGCGCCCTGCGGGTCGTCGTTGTTCTTGGACATCGCCATCATGTTGCCGAACGCGGCGATGGGCAGCGGGTGGATCGCCGCCTCCGTACCGCCGGCGACGACGATGTCGGCGCGCCCGGTGCGGATCATCTCGATGGCGTAGCCGATGGCCTCGGCGCCCGAGGCGCACGCGGAGACCGGCGTGTGCACGCCCGCGCGGGCGCCCACGAGCAGGCCCACGTTGGCGGACGGGCTGTTCGGCATCAGCATGGGGACGGTGTGCGGGGAGACGCGGCGGACGCCCTTCTCCTTCAGCACGTCGTACTGGTCCAGCAGGGTCGTCACACCGCCGATGCCGGAGGCGATGACCGCGCCGAGCCGGTCCGGGTCGACGGACGAGTCCTCGCCCGCCTTGCCCTCGAAACCGGCGTCCTTCCACGCTTCCTGGGCCGCGATCAGCGCGAACTGCGCCGAGCGGTCCAGCTTGCGGGCCTGCGGCCGCGGGATGACCTCGGTGGGCTCCACGGCGACCGGGGCCGCGATCCTGACGGCCTGGTCGGCCGCCCAGTCCTGCTCCAGGGGCTTGACGCCGGACTTGCCGGCGATCAGACCCTCCCAGGTAGAGGCTGCGTCGCCACCCAGCGGTGTGGTTGCGCCGATACCGGTGACGACCACGGTGCGATTGGTCGGGCTCACGGGAATTCTTTCTCCAACGATCGGGATTCAGCGGCGCCACCGCCGGGTGGCGGGGCAGTCGGCCCTAGGGCCGAGGGGTCACTCAGCCCTGGTGCGTGAGGATGTAGTTGGTCGCGTCGCCGACCGTCTTGAGGTTCTTGACGTCCTCGTCCGGGATCTTGACGTCGAAGCGCTCTTCGGCGGCGACGACGACCTCGACCATGGACAGGGAGTCGACGTCCAGGTCGTCGGTGAAGGACTTGTCCAGCTCGACGTCCTCGACCGGGATCCCGGCGATCTCGTTCACGATCTCGGCGAGACCGGCGACGATCTCCTTCTCAGTGGCGGCCATGTCGGCGCTCCTTCGTAGCTGTTCCAGAGGGTGTGGCGCCCACCGCGGCAGCGGCGGGGCCGGGGCATGTCGCGCACCGGACCACATGATCCGGCACGGAGTGCCTAGGGGAGGGTAACGACCGTCGCGGCGTACACGAGACCCGCCCCGAATCCGATGACGAGCGCGGTGTCGCCGCTCTTCGCCTCGCCGGTCGCCAGGAGCCGCTCCATCGCGAGCGGGATCGAGGCGGCCGAGGTGTTGCCGGTGGTGCGCACGTCACGGGCGACCGTGACGGACTCCGGCAGCTTGAGAGTCTTCACCATCGAGTCGATGATCCGCTCGTTGGCCTGGTGCGGGATGAAGACGTCCAGGTCGGCCGAGGTGATGCCGGCCGCGTCCAGCGCCTGCTGGGCGACCTTCGCCATCTCGAACACGGCCCAGCGGAAGACCGCCTGGCCCTCCTGGGTGATCGCGGGGAACTTGGCGACCTCGCCGGAACGGTAGTCCGTCCACGGCACGGTCTGCTTGATGGTCTCCGACTTGTCGCCCTCGGAGCCCCAGATCGTCGGGCCGATCGCCGGCTCCTTGGCGGGGCCGACCACCACCGCGCCCGCGCCGTCGCCGAACAGGAAGGCCGTCGAGCGGTCCTCCAGGTCGGTGAGGTCCGACAGCCGCTCCACGCCGATGACCAGCACGTACTCGGCGGACCCCTCGACGATCATGCCCTTGGCGAGGGTGAGGCCGTAGCCGAAGCCCGCGCAGCCGGCCGAGATGTCGAAGGCGGCGGCCTTGGCCGTGCCGAGCTTGTCGGCGATCTCGGTGGCGACGGCCGGCGTCTGCTTGAAGTGCGAGACGGTCGAGACGACCACCGCGCCGATCTGGTCGGCCGTGATCCCCGCGTCGGCGATCGCCTTGCCGGACGCCTCGATCGACATGGCGGCGACGGTCTCCTCGTCGTTCGCCCAGTGCCGGGTCTCGATGCCGGAGCGCGAGCGGATCCACTCGTCGGACGAGTCGATCGTCTCGAGGATCACCTCGTTGGGCACCACACGGGTGGGCCGGTAGCCGCCCACGCCGAGGATGCGCGCGTACGGGGCGCCCTTGCTGGGCTTGATCTTCGACATGATCGTCGACTCCTTGTCAGGCACGGTGCTCGGCGATGACCTCGCGGGCCGCGTCGAGATCGTCGGGGGTCTTCAAGGCGAACGCTCGTACTCCGGGCAGGGCGCGCTTGGCCAGACCGGTGAGGGTGCCGCCCGGGCACACCTCGATCAGCGCGGTGACGCCGAGCTCCTTGAAGGTCTCCATGCACAGGTCCCAGCGGACCGGGTTGGCGACCTGGCCGACGAGCCGGTCGAGGATCTCGGCGCCGGTGGCGACGGTCCGCCCGTCCTTGTTGGAGACGTAGGGGACGGTCGGGTCGGCGGGCGCGAGCTCCTTGGCCGCGGTGGCCAGCGTGTCGACGGCGGGCGCCATGTGGTGGGTGTGGAAGGCGCCGGCGACCTTGAGCGGCACGACCTTGCGCACGCCCTCGGGCTTGTCCTCGTTCAGCGCGGCGAGCTGCTCCAGCGTGCCCGCGGCGACGATCTGCCCGGCGCCGTTGACGTTCGCCGGGGTCAGGCCCAGCTTCTCCAGGTGCGCCACGGAGACCTCGGGGTCGCCGCCGAGCAGCGCCGACATGCCGGTCCCGGTGACCGCGGCCGCCTCGGCCATCGCCAGGCCGCGCTTGCGGACCAGGCTCAGCGCGTCGGTGTCGTCGAGGACACCGGCGAAGGCGGCGGCGGTGATCTCGCCGACGCTGTGGCCCGCCACGGCGTCCGGGAGGATGTCACCGAGTGCCGCCGCGGACAGGATCCCGGCGGCGACGAGCAGCGGCTGCGCCACCGCGGTGTCCCGGATGGCGTCCGCGTCGGCCTGGGTGCCGTAGTGGGCGAGGTCCAGTCCGATGGCGTCCGACCACGCGGCGACGCGGTCGGCGGCACCGGGCAGTGCGAGCCAGGGGGTCAGGAAGCCGGGCGTCTGGGCGCCCTGGCCGGGAGCGACGAGTACGAGCACTCTCACACTCTCTCTTGAGGGCGGCCACGGCCGCCCGTGGGGACAAGGACGAAGAACGGCAGGGGGTTTTGTGGGCCCCCGACAAAACGCTAGGTCTGGGGATCTCCATCGACCAGACGCCCCAGGATCAGCGCGATGCGCAAGGTGAACGCCGAGCGTACATCCGACGGTGACCAGCCGGTGACGTCAGTCACACGTCGGAGCCGGTAGCGCACGGTGTTCGGGTGGACGAAGAGCATCCGGGCCGCCCCCTCCAGACTGGACGCCTGTTCGAGGTAAACGGAGAGCGTCTCCAGCAGCGCGGAGCCCGCCTCCTCCAGCGGTCTGTAGATCTCCTCCACCAACTGCTCGCGGGCGCTGGGGTCCCCCGCGATGGCGCGCTCCGGAAGCAGGTCGTCCGCCAGGACCGGCCGCGGCGCGTCCTGCCAGGCCGAACACGCCTTCAGCCCGGCCGCGGCCGCCTGCGCGGACCGGGTCGCGGCCAGCAGATCGGGCACGACCGGTCCGGCGACGACCGGCCCGGCCGCGAACGGCCCGATCAGCGACTTGGCCACGGCGAGCGGATTGTCGCTGCCGCCCGCGATGACGACGAGCCGGGAGCCCAGCACGCCGGTCAGCACCTGGAGCTTGGCGTGCCGCGAGGCCCTGCGGATCGCCTCCACCGTCAGCTCGGAGTCCCCGTCCGGGGCGGTCCCGAGGACGACGCACACATGCTCCGGCGCGCTCCAGCCGAGCGCCGCGGCCCGGCTGACGGCGCCCTCGTCCGCCTCGCCGCTGAGGACGGCGTTGACGACGAGGGACTCCAGCCGGGCGTCCCAGGCACCGCGTGCCTCGGCGGCCTGGGCGTAGACCTGGGCGGTGGCGAAGGCGATCTCCCGGGCATAGACGAGGAGCGCCTCCCGCAGCACGTTCTCGTCGCCCGGAGCGGCGACCTCGTCGATCGCGGACTCCATGACCTCGATGGTCGTCCGCACCATCTCCACGGTCTGCCGCAGCGTGATGGCCCGGGTCAGCTCCCGCGGCGCCGTGCCGAAGACGTCCGTGGAGATGGCCTGCGGCGCGTCGGGGCGCCGGAACCACTCGGTGAACGCGGCGATGCCCGCCTGGGCGACCAGCCCGATCCAGGAACGGTTCTCCGGGGGCATCGCCCGGTACCACGGCAGGGTCTCGTCCATCCGCGCGATCGCCTGGGCGGCGAGGCTGCCGGAGGACTTCTCCAGCCGCTTCAGGGTCGCGGAGTGCTGATGGACGCCGTGCGCTGCGGCTTGTGGATGGCTGGCTTCGGGTTCGGGCACGGGGACAAGACTGCCTCATCGCCCCCCGCGCACGCGTGGCCGGGTCGAGGGTGGGGGCTCCGCGCACCGCGCGGCGGGTCTACCGTGGTCGGCGTGATGGACGTACGCCGCGCCGACGGGCGCTACCGCGGCGGGGACCCGGCGGCCGGGATCGAGACCCGTCACGCCTTCTCCTTCGGCCCGCACTACGACCCCGACAACCTCCGCTTCGGCGCGCTGATCGCCTGCAACGAGGAGCGCCTGGCGCCCGGCGCCGGCTTCGACGAGCATCCGCACAGCCACACCGAGATCGTGACCTGGGTGGTCGAGGGCGAACTGACCCACCGGGACTCGGCCGGCCACGAGACGGTCGTCCGCCCCGGGGACGTCCAGCGCCTCAGCTCGGCGGGCGGCGTCCGGCACGTCGAGCGCAACGACGGCTCGGGCCCGCTGACCTTCGTGCAGATGTGGCTGGCCCCCCTGGAGCCCGGCGGCGATCCCGCCTACGACGTCGTGCGCGGCATCGCCGACTCCACCCCGTACGCCGTCCCGGAGGCGGGCGCGCTGCTGCACCTGCGGCGGCCGGCGGCGGGGGAGCGCAGCGCGCTGCCCGACGCCGCGCGCGTGTACGTGCACGTGGTGCGCGGCGCCGTGCGGATCGGACGGCACGAGCTGGGGCCGGGGGACGCGGTGGGCGTCACGGACGGGAAGGACCTGGAGCTGGTGGCGGGGGAGGGGCCGGCGGAGGTACTGGTGTGGGAGATGGCGGGGTGAGCGGGCGGAGGCCTGCGTCCTAGCGGAGCCCGTCCACGAAGGCCCGCCAGGCGTCCGGGCCGATGAGCAGCGCGGGCCCGGTGGGGTTCTTGCTGTCGCGCACGGGGGCGGCGGTGGGGAAGCCGGCAGCGACCTCTACGCATTCGCCGCCGTTGCTTCCGCTTTGACTTGCACCTCGGGCTGAAGCCCGAGGATTCTGGCCTTCTCGATCGTTGCTGTGCCGCTACGCGGTACGGGGTTCGGTCGGGAATCCGTGGCTTCCTGTTTCTTCGCGCTGTGCCGGGATTGCTCCTGGTCTTACCGGCGCTTCGCAGGCCGATACCGCCAGTCCGGCGGCCGTCTTCACGTTGATCGCGGCATTGGTGTCCCGGTCGTGGACGGTGCCGCAGGCAGTACAGGTCCATTCCCGGATGTTCAGGGGTTTGGGGCCGTCCTTGACACCGCAGGCGGAGCAGGTCTGGGAGGTGGGCTCGAACCGGCCGATCTTGACCAGGGTGCGGTCGTACCGAGCGGCTTTGTATTCCAGCATGCCGATGAACGAGGACCATCCGGCGTCGTGCACGGACTTGGCCAGTTTCGTGCGGGCCAGTCCCGCCACCGACAGGTCCTCCACGGCGATCCCTTGGTTCTCGGAAATCAGCTTCGTGGAGAGCTGGTGGTGGAACTCACGGCGAGCGTCGGCAACTTTGGCGTGGGCGCGGGCGACCTTGAGGCGGGCCCTGGCCCGGTTCTTCGATCCGTTCTGCTTGCGGGACAGCTCCTTCTGGGCCTTCTTCAGCTTCTTTTCCGCGCGCCGCAGAAAGCGCGGGGAGTCGATCTTCGTGCCGTCGGAGAGGACTGCGAAGTGAGTAAGGCCGAGATCGATACCGATCGTGCGGTCGGTCTGCGGCATCCGGGTCACGTCGGCGGCGGGGTCGGTGTCGATGACGAAGGAGGCGAAAAATCTGCCGGCCGCGTCCTTGACGACGGTGACCGAGGTGGGGGTGGCGGGCAGGGTTCGGGACCATTTCACCTTTACCGCGCCGATCTTCGGCAGGCTCAGGCGGCCGCTGTCGGTGATGTTCCAGCGGGCGTTGGCGGTGAACCGGATCGACTGCCGTGTGTCCTTGCGGGACTTGAACCGTGGTGATCCCACCTTCGGTCCCTTACGCGTGCCTTTGAGGGAGGCGAAGAAGTTGCGGTACGCGCTCTCGGCGTCCCGCAGGGACTGCTGGAGCACCACCGAGGAGACCTCGCCGAGCCAGGACCGCTCGGCTGTCCGCTTCGCCTCGGTGATCAGCTTCCGGGACAGCTGACCGGCCGTCGGGAACGGCTGCTCGGCCTTTCGGGCGTCTTCACGGGCGCGGACCGCGTCGTTGAACACGACACGGGCGCACCCGAACGCCTTCGCCAACGCCCGCTGTTGGCCGGTGTCCGGGTACAACCTGAAGGAGTACCGGAGCTGCATGACCGTCACGATACATACTTGGGTTATGGGCGACATGCAGAAGATCAGAACTGGTAGGCACTGCGCTTTCGTGATGCACGTCCACTTGGTCTTCGTGACCAAGTTCCGCCACAAGGTGTTCACCGATGCCCACTTGGGGCGTATGGAGGAGATCATGCGGTCGGTGTGTACGGACTTCGAGTGCGACCTGGTGGAGTTCAACGGTGAGGACAACCACGTCCACCTGCTGGTGAACTTCCCGCCCAAGGTCGCCGTGACCAAGCTGGTCAACTCCCTCAAGGGTGTCTCCTCCCGAAGGCTCCGCCAGGAGTTCCCCGACCTGGTGCGCCACTACTGGCGGGCCAACAAGCTGTGGTCCGGGTCTTACTTCGCCGGAACCGTCGGCGGTGCCCCGCTCTCCGTGGTCAGGCAGTACATCGAACAGCAGAACCGGCCGGTGTGAGCACCGCCCGGTTTCACCGGGAGAGGCCCTCGCGACGCTCCGCGCCGCAGGCGACGAACCGCAGTGTCCGGAGCCGCCGGACCTGAGTCCGCGACGCTCCGCGTCGCCACTGTCAGATTCGCTTCACCACCGGCCTGAAGACCGATGCACCGCGAATAAATTCCGGTAGCTGGACTTACGCCACCGCGCGCTCTCTAAGCGTTGTCCCGTAACTGCTGGTCAGAGGTGAGATGATCTTGCCGTGGCTGGTGTGATCACGGCGTCGGAGCCGTCCTGGATACCCCCGTTCACCGGGCTGGGCCCGCGTCAGTTCGGCAAATTGGTCACCGCGCTGCGGCGCGAGGGTGCGGATCCGGTCCGCAAAGGCCGGCCCTGGAGCCTGCCGCTGGAGGACCGGGTCCTGCTGGTCGCCGCGTACTGGCGCACGAACCTCACCCTGCGCCAACTGGCGCCGCTGTTCAGGGTGTCGAACTCGGCCGCGGACCGCATCATCGACCACCTCGGCCCGGCACTCGCGCTCCAGCAGCGCAAGAGGTTCCGCAAGGACACCGTGCTGATCGTGGACGGCACCCTGGTCCCCACCCGCGACCACCAGGCGGCCGAGCAGTCGAAGAACTACCGGCACTCCACCAACCACCAGGTCGTCATCGACGCCGACACCCGGCTCGTCGTCGCCGTCGGCCGGCCGCTGCCCGGCAACCGCAGCGACTGCAAGGCATGGGAGCTGTCCGGCGCCAAGGACGCCGTCGGCCACACCACCGTCATCGCCGACGGCGGCTACCGCGGCACCGGCCTGGTCATCCCCCACCGCCGCGAGAGAGGCCAGACCGACCTGCCCGAGTGGAAAGAGGAACACAACAGCTCCCACCGCAAGGTCCGCGCCCGCGTCGAGCACGCCTTCGCCCGCATGAAGACCTGGAAGATCCTCCGCGACTGCCGCCTGAAAGGCGACGGCGTCCACCACGCCATGCTCGGCATCGCCCGCCTTCACAACCTCACCCTCGCCGGGTGACGAGGAAACAAGCAGGTCAATGACCATGTCGTAGATCATTTACGGGACAACGCTTAGGCTGGGATTGTTCTCCATGGCGCTCCTCCACGACGCGGGCGCTCAGTGCCGCTGAACCCTCGACGGAGAGGGCTGCGGTCGGAACAGCTGTGACAGGCAGCGCGGGCTAGCGGAGCCCGTCCAGAAAGTCCCGCCAGGCGTCCGGGCCGATGAGCAGCGCGGGCCCGGCGGGGTTCTTGCTGTCGCGGACGGGGACGGCGCCGGGGAAGCCGTCGGCCACCTCGACGCAGTCGCCGCCGGTACTGCCGCTGTAGCTGGACTTACGCCACCGTGCGTTCTTCAGACCGGGGCCGTTCTCCATAACGCTCCTCCATGACACGGGAGATCAGTGCGGCCGAAGCCTCGACGGAGAGGGCGGCGGCCTGGAGATGAGCGTAACGGCGTGCGGCTTCCCTGATGGTCTCAGGGTTGGCGGTCATATGACCGGAGATGAGGTCCTCCGTGTAGATGATGTCTGGATGGTCGTCGAAGCGGAGAAGGTTGAATGCTCCGTCCAGGCTCGTGTGTTCACCGGACCGGAACGGCAACACCTGGATCCGCACCCACCGGTGGCCGGTGAACTCCAACAAGCGGGTCAGTTGCCCCCGCATGACCTCGCGGCCGCCGACCGGCCGGTGTAGTACGGCCTCGTCGAGGATCGTCCAGGCCAGCGGCGGCTGTTCGCTCTCCAGGATGCGCTGACGCTCGACCCGGGCCGCGACCAGCCCGTCGAGGTCGTCCGGCATGCCGGTGGCCAGTACGGCCCGCGCGTACTCCTCCGTCTGCAACAGCCCGTACACCAACTGCGCCTGGTACGTGGAGATGTACGCCGCCTTCGCCTCCCCCTCCGCGTACGGCTGGAACCAGGTGGGCAGCTGGCTGCGCAGTACGAGGCCGATCAGCCGGGAGAAGACCCCGTCCGTGCCGAGTGCCGCGTCCACCCGCTCGGAGAAGTCGCGGGTGGGGATCTTTCTCGTGGTCTCGATCTGGCCGACCAGTGAGCCCGTGCAGAAGATGATCTCGCCGAGCTGGCTCTGGCTGAGGCCGTGCGCCTCGCGCTGGCGGCGCAGCTCCCAGCCGTAGTAGTCGAGCGGGGAAGCGCTGGGGTCGAGCGATTGGATGTTGGCCACTGCGGTGCCTCCGGCCCTGCAACGCCTCGCGGCGTTCGTCTCGGTCGGTGGCCGAGCGTAACCGGTCCGTCGCGCTGTGGTGACGTGAATCACGCAACTGGTCCGCAGGCGACGGACGTACGTCCTCTCGGGAGTCCCTTCACTCCTCCGAGCCGGGGTCCTCCGCGTTGCGCCAGACCGTGATGTCGACGGAGACGTAGTCGCTGGGGTCGGTCTCCGGTGCGCTGCCCTGGAAGGTGACCAGGGCGATGTGGCCGGAGGGGGTGTGCACGCACATCTGGGAGCCCTTGGAGAGCTGGGAGAGCTCGACCTCCGTTGTGTACCGGGTCTCGCTCCGGCAGGTGGCGAGCGAGCCCTTCTGCGCGTTGTTCAGCAGGACGACCTTCTCGCCGTAGCTGCCCAGCAGGGGGTTGTTGTCCCAGCCGCCCGAGTCGTAGTAGTAGAGGTCGGCGACCTCCTCGTACCGGGGGCTGCTGCCGTCGGAGGCCTCGACCGGCTTGGGCGGGGAGTCCGCGAACCGGACGTAGTAGCTCTCGGGGATGTTGACGCCCTTGTAGGTGACCGGCGTGGGATCGGGCGTCGGTTCGGCGCTCGCGGAGCTGCTGCTGTCGCTCCCGCTCCCGCCGCTGGTGGAGGAGCCGCTGCTGCTGGAGTCGTCCGACGAGTCGTCGACACTGCTGATGAACGACGCGCAGCTGCCCAGCCAGAACAGCCCGGCCACCACCGCGACGCCGATCCCGATCCATTTCCCGGCGTTGTTCCTGGGCGGCGGGACCGGCTGCGGCCGCCAGCCGGGCTGCGGGACGCCCGGCTGCTGGACGAAGGGCGGCCGGGGCCCGGTGGGCGCGCCGTACTGCGGCTGGAACGGGGGCTGGTACGGGGCCTGCGGCGGGGGCGGGGTGCCGGGCGGTCCGTACGGGTGCGCCGGCGGGACGTGGGTGGCCGCGGCCGTGGGCGCCGCGTGCATCGGGGCCTGCGGCGGGGTCATGTCGGGGCGGGTGACCGGCGCCGTCGGCGCGGGGGCGGCCGGAGCGGCCGTCGGTGCGGCCGCCAGCGCGGCCGACGCCGACACCCGCTGGGTGATCTCCGCGGCGATCGCCTCCGGCAGCCACGACCCGGACTGGCGCAGCGGTGTCGGCGACGCCTGCTGGCACAGGGCGATGATCTCGGCGGGGGAGGGCCGCTCGGCCGGGTCCTTGGCCAGGCAGCGCGCGATGAACCCCAGCTGCTCGGGCAGCCCGGTCAGGTCGGGCTCCTCGTGGACGATCCGGTACAGCACCGCGTGCGAGGGCCCGTCCCCGTACGCGCCGGTGCCGCGCGCCGCGAACGCGGCCACCTGGCCGAGCGCGAACACGTCGGAGGCGGGGGTGACCGGCCTGCCGGAGGCCTGCTCCGGCGACATGAAGGCCGGGGTGCCGACGGAGACGCCGGTGCCGGTCAGCGCCGTGGCGTCGGCGGCCCGCGCGATGCCGAAGTCGATGACGCGCGGACCGTCGGAGGCGAGCAGCACGTTGGACGGCTTGAGGTCGCGGTGGACGATGCCCGCGCCGTGGATCACCGACAGCGCCTCGGCCATGCCCGCGAGCAGCAGCAGGACCGACGGCACCGGCAGCGGCCCGTGCTCGGCGACGGCCGAGGCCAGCGAGGGACCGGCCACGTAGGCGACGGCCAGCCACGGCTGGGCGCCCTCGGTGTCGTAGTCGATGACCGGCGCGGTGTAGAGGCCCTGCACGCGCTGGGCGGCCTTGACCTCCTGCTGGAACCGGCGGCGGAACTCGGGGTCCTCGCTCAGCTCCGGCCGGATCGTCTTGAGGGCGATGGGGTGCCCGCCGGGCGTGTACGACAGGTACACCGTGCCCATGCCGCCCGAACCGAGCCGTGCCGCGAGGCGGTAGCTCGCCACGCCGGCCGGATCGCCGCTCTCCAACGGGCGGAACCGTGCGTCCTGTTGTGCCCCTGCCATCGCTCTCCCCCGAGATCCGAACGGATGCCGTGCAGAGGGAGAGTAGCCGAGACGATCAACGTACCGGGCCGGAGCCCTCGACCTCCGCGAGGACCGCGTCCGTGAAGACGGGCCACACCTCGGCCGCCCACGGCCCGAACGCCCGGTCCGTCAGCGCGACGGCGGCGATCCCGGCGTCGGGGTCGATCCACAGGAACGTCCCGGACTGCCCGAAGTGCCCGAACGTCCGCGGCGAGGACGAGGCCCCCGTCCAGTGCGGCGCCTTGGAGTCCCGGATCTCGAAGCCGAGCCCCCAGTCGTTGGGGTTCTGGTGGCCGTACCCCGGCAGCACGCCCTTGGTGCCCGGGTACTGCACGGTCATCGCCTCGGCGACGGTGCGCGGGTCGAGCAGCCGCGGCGCCTGCACCTCGGCCGCGAACCGCAGCAGGTCCTCGACCGTGGACACCCCGTCCTTGGCGGGGGAGCCCTCCAGGGAGGTCGCCGTCATACCGAGCGGCTCCAGCACGGCCTGCCGCAGGTACTCCGCGAACGGGATGTCCGTCGCCTTGGTGATGTGGTCCCCGAGCTGCTCGAACCCGGCGTTGGAGTACAGCCGCCGCTCCCCGGGCGGGGCCGTCGTGCGGTGCTCGTCGAAGGCGAGCCCCGAGGTGTGCGCGAGCAGGTGACGCACCGTCGCCCCGGCCGGCCCGGCGGGTTCGTCCAGCTCGACGGCCCCCTCCTCGTACGCGACGAGCGCGGCGTACGCGGCGAGCGGCTTGGTGACCGAGGCCAGCGGGAAGCGCTGTCCGGCCGGCCCGTGGACGCCCAGGACGGTACCGTCGGCCCGTACGACACCCGCCGCGGCGGAGGGAACCGGCCAGTTCTCGATCAGCGCGAGGCTCTTCAGCGACATGGCCATGAGCCTACCTTCGGACTTTGTGCCGCATTCGCTTGCTTGGAGCGCACTCCAAGGTCATAGCGTGGAGTCCATGACGGTGTTGCAGACCACGCCCGTGACCCCCGAGCGAGCCCCCACCCCCGCAGACGTCTGCTCGGCCCCGCCACCGCGGCATCCCCGCCCCGACGGGCAGGACAGCTACACGATCAGCGAGGTGGTCGCCTTCACCGGCCTGACGGCGCACACCCTGCGCTGGTACGAGCGGATCGGGCTGATGGCCCACGTCGACCGCTCGCACACCGGCCAGCGCCGCTACAGCAACCGTGACCTGGACTGGCTCGACCTCGTCGGCAAGCTGCGGCTGACCGGCATGCCGGTCGCCGACATGGTCCGGTACGCCGAGCTGGTCCGCGCGGGCGACAGCACGTACGGCGAGCGGTACGAGCTGCTGGAGGCCACCCGGCGGGACGTCCAGGCCAGGATCGCCGAACTCCAGGACACGCTCGCCGTGCTCGACCGGAAGATCACGTTCTACTCGGACGCCCGGCGCGTCCACGCCTTCGAGGTGGAGAGGACCCGATGACCGACAGCAGGATCCCGACGGTACGACTCGGCGACGGCGGCCCCCCGGTGGGCGTCCAGGGCCTCGGCTGCATGGGCATGAGCTTCGCCTACGGCCCCTCGGACGCCGAGGAGTCCCGGGCCGCCCTGGAGCGCGCGCTGGAGCTGGGCGTCACCCTCTACGACACGGCGGACGCGTACGGCGCCGGCGAGAACGAGCGCTTCCTGTCCCCGTTCTTCCGGGCGCACCGCGACGAGGTGGTCATCGCCACCAAGTTCGCCTTGTCCATCCCGCCGGACGACCCGACCCGGCGCGTCATCCGCAACGACCGCCCCTACGTCCGCCAGGCCGTCGAGGCGAGCCTGAGCCGCCTGGACGTCGACGTCATCGACCTCTACTACATGCACCGGCGCGATGTGAACGTGCCGATCGAGGAGACGGTCGGCGTGATGGCCGAGCTGGTGCGCGAGGGCAAGGTCAAGCACCTCGGCCTGAGCGAGGTCACCGCCGCCGAACTGCGCGCGGCGCAGGCGGTCCACCCGATCGCCGCCGTGCAGTCGGAGTGGTCGCTGTTCAGCCGGGACATCGAGGACCGCGTGGTGCCGGCCGCCCGTGAACTGGGCGTCGCCCTCGTGCCGTACTCCCCGCTCGGCCGCGGCTTCCTCACCGGTTCCTTCGCCGACGCCGAGCAGGACCTGACCCCCGACGACTTCCGCCGCCAGCAACCCCGCTTCACCGGCGAGAACGCGGCCGCGAACGCGGCCCTGCTGGAGCCGCTGCGCGCGCTGGCCGCGGCCCACGGCGCGACCCCGGCCCAGATCGCCCTGGCCTGGGTCCAGCACCGCGCCGACGTGCACGGCCTCCCCGTCGTCCCGATACCGGGCACCCGCCGGCCGGGACGCGTGGAGGAGAACGCGGGGGCGGTGGACATCCGGCTGACGGAGGAGGAACTGGCCCTGCTGGAGCCCCTCGCGGGGAAGGTGGCGGGCGACCGCTACGCGGACATGACGTTCACCTCCGCCGGACGCGAGTGACGACGCGAGAGTGACCACACGCGAGTGACGACACGCGAGTGACCACACGCCAGTGACCACACGCGAGTGACGACACGCAAGTGACTACAGCTCCGCCAGCAGCTCGGCCTTCTTCACGGAGAACTCCTCGTCGGTGACCAGCCCGGCCCGGTGCAGCTCCCCGAGGTGCCGGATCCGGTCGGCGACGTCCGCGGGGTCCCGGCGGCGGCCCGCCAGGCGCGGCCCCGCCCCCCCCCGGACCGCCCCCCGCGCCCCCCCCCAACCGACCCCCCCCCCCACCGCCCCCCCCAAACGCCACCA
>NZ_JBHWKO010000001.1:151794-193213 GCF_042731035.1 Streptomyces sp. NPDC059895 | reverse complement strand
CCCGGGGGGGGCGGGCGGGGGGGGGCGCGGGGCGGGGGGCCGGGGGGCCGCCGGCCGGGGCGGGCCCGGCCCGCCGGGGGCACGGCCGCCGGCGCCCCGCGCGAACGGACCGCCGCCAGCACGGCCGCCGCGAACGGCAACGACTCGTGCACCGCGCCGTACCCCGGCCCGAACACCACGGCCCCCAGGTCCTGGTCCGCCTGCGCGGGCGCGTCCTCTCCCCGCAGCAGCCGCAGATGCCCCTCGAAGGCCTCCGGCGAGCGCCATTCCACCCCGCTCAGCCCGGACACCGGGAAGCTCTGGTCGCCGGCCTTCCACTTCGCCGAGGACGCCCCCGTCCAGGACCACCGGAAACGCACGGTGCGCCCGTCGAAGGACGCCTTCGCGTCGTACGCCTTGAACGACAGCGGGACCGCGGGCGCGGCCACCAGGAACCGCTCCGCCGGCCCGGACTCCGTCACCCCCGCCCGCAGCTCGTCGCGGTAGTGCTCCGCGAGCGTGTCCCGCGCGGCGGGCAGCACCAGCCGGTACGGGTCGCTCGCCTCCCGCAGCTGTCCCGCCGCCGCCTCGGCCAGCGGATCGGCGCCGGCCCGCGGCTCGATCCGCAGCACCACGGTCCCCCGCCTGCCCGGTTCCAGCGTCGCACCGGCGATCGCCGCCAGGGGGATCCGGCGCTCCCCGAGCGCCGAGAACAGTTTGGGCGTGCGCATGCCCCGTTCGTAGCGGATGAGGACGGAGTCGGACTCGAACTCCCAGGCGGCATGAAATCCGGCCAGTACGTCACCCATGCGGCTCATCGTATGCGGCGCACAGTCATCCGTCGCCACCCCGCGCGCGCCGCAATTCCTGCGCCTCTACGCGCGTCCGCCCGCCGTAGTGCCGGACAGACCGGCCCGGCAGACGTCGCCGCCGGCGCAGCGCACCGAACGGTACGCGCCGGTGCCGATGCCGGCGAGGTTGCGCAGGCTGTCCGTGCCGGGCTCGAAATAGCCGCCGTGCCCCTCGGCGTCCCGCGCCGACAGCACCCGCGCGCCGAACGCGGCCGACACCGGGTCCGCGCCGTGCCCGAGGCCGCCGAGCTCCAGGTAGGGCACGTCCTGCACCCAGTCGTCGGCGTCCCGCATCGCCCACACCCGGGCGGAGGTGCGCAACTGGGCGGCCTTCTCCACCCGCATGCCGGGGCTGCCGGCCACGGCTATGTCCGTCACCCGCCGCGGCAGCGCGGGCGCGGCGACCCCGCACACCACCGAGCCGTAGCTGTGGCAGAACAGCGAGACGGGCGCGCCGCCGGGCAGCGCGCGCAGCAGCGCGCCGAGCCGTACGGCGCCGTACTCGGCGCGCATCGCGGTGGCCGAGTCGATGCCGAGGCCGGCGGGGGAGGTGTAGTCGGCCCAGGCGATCACGGCCGTCCGCGTCGCGGGGCTCACCGCGTGCTCGGCGCGGTACAGGGCCTGGGCCATGCCGACGGGCGCGGAGTACCGGCGGTAGGTGCGCTGGAAGGTGAGCAGCGCGGTGTCGACGCCGGGGACGACGACGGAGATCCGCTCGGCCCGGCCGAGGTCGCCGAAGACCTCGGCGGCCCGGCCGGCCCCCTCCGGGTCGAAGGCGAGGATTCTGCGGCCGGAGCTGCTCATCGCCTCGAAGCGGTGCAGGCGCCGGCCGGCCTCGTGCTGTCCGGCGGGCGTGAGCCGGCGGTCGTGCACCCGGGCGCGCTCGATCCGCGCCTGTTCGCGCAGCGCGACGCGGTTGGCGCGGTAGCGCAGCTCGACGGGGGCGCCGTTCATGTTGCCGACCGCGAGCGGGTAGCGGCGGGCGAGCGCGGTCCGCTGCCGCGCGGTGAGCGAGGCGAAGAACCGGGCGAGGCGGTCGGGCGCCGCGTGCGGGTCCGGCAGCCGCCGTCCGCCGATCCGGCCGTCCTCCCAGGCCGAGAGCGAGGCGCGCAGGGCGCCGGTGTCCCGGCTATGCCGCACGGCGGTCCAGCCGGTCGTCGCCAGCATCAGGAACACCACGGCCAGCGCGAGGAGCGCGCGCCACAGGTTCAGCTGCGGGGAGGTGTCGAAGGAAGTCACTGAAAGGACACACTAGGAGAACGGGAAGGTCTCGAGAGGCCTCAGTGACAGGGATCACGTTTCGACAGGTGTGGTGAGGGTTAGGAGCCCTTCCAGGGCCTGGAAACCGTCTCGTTCACGGCGTGCGCCAGCTGCCCAGCAGGGCCGGACCCACCTGGTCGAGGTACCGCGCGGTCAGCGCGCGGATGTCCTCCACACCGAAGTTCTCGCCCAGGCTCCACTGCCGCTCCGTCACCCGCATCACCCCGCCGAAGACGGCCACCGCCACCCGCGGCCGGGGGTCGGCGTCCACGTCGAGCCCCTCCCGCTCGGCGAGCACCCGCGCGATCGCCTCCTCGGTCTCCGCCGAGCGCCGCAGATGGGCGGCGAGCAGGACCGGGGTCGACTCGATCACCCGGTACATGCGCAGATACAGCTCGACCGACGCGACGGACTCGATGACCTCGTGGATCGAGTGCCAGCCGTTCAGCACGGCCTGGCGCAGTGCCTCCATGGGGGACTCGTGGGGCGGGCGGGCGCGCACCGCCTCCACGAAGCGCCGCACCGTCATCTCCGTGAGGGCGAGCGCGGCCTCCTCCTTGCCGGCGAAGTAGCGGAAGAAGGTGCGCTGCGAGACGTCGACGGCCCCGGCGATCTCGTCGACGGTGGTCCGCTCGTACCCCTGCGTGGTGAACAGTTCGAGGGCGGCCCGCAGCAGCGCGTCATGGGTGCGCCGCTTCTTCCGCTCGCGCAGGCCGATCGCCGCCGACGTCTCCACCACGAGCCTGTCTTCCTTCCGTGCGCCCCCGCCGTCCCTCCAGCTCGGGCGAGGGGCGGGTGACGTGACAGTTACCGACTAGTGAATTGGTTTGTCAACTGTCAGCGACTGTCACTAGCCTCGATGATATGACTAGTCAGACCACCGTCGACCCGTCGGGCCCGGGAGGCAAGGCGCCTCTCACTCCGGCGGACCAGCAGCCGGCCAAGGGGCTGCGCGGCCACCCGTGGTTCACGCTCATCACCGTCGCCTTCGGGGTCATGATGGTGGCCCTCGACGGCACCATCGTGGCCATCGCCAACCCGGCGATCGCCAGCGACCTGGGCGCCACCTTCGCCGAGGTGCAGTGGATCACCAACGCGTACTTCCTCGCCCTCGCGGTCTCCCTGATCACCGCGGGCAAACTCGGTGACCGCTTCGGGCACCGCCAGACCTTCCTCATCGGCGTCGTCGGCTTCGCCGCCGCCTCCGGCGCGATCGGCCTCTCCGACAGCATCCCGCTGGTCGTCACCTTCCGCGTCTTCCAGGGCCTCTTCGGCGCGCTGCTGATGCCGGCCGCGCTCGGCCTGCTGCGCGCGACCTTCCCGGCCGAGAAGCTCAACATGGCCATCGGCATCTGGGGCATGGTCATCGGCGCCTCGACCGCCGGCGGCCCGATCCTCGGCGGCGTGCTCGTCGAGCACGTCAACTGGCAGTCGGTGTTCTTCATCAACGTGCCGGTCGGCGTCGTCGCCCTCGGCCTCGGCGCGCTGATCCTGCTCGACCACCGCGCCGAGAACGCCCCGCGCTCCTTCGACGTCCTCGGCATCGCCCTGCTGTCGGCGGCCATGTTCTGCCTGGTCTGGGCCCTCATCAAGGCGCCGGAGTGGGGCTGGGGCGACGGCAGGACCTGGGCCTTCCTCGTGGGCTCCGTGGTCCTCTTCGCCGCCTTCGCGTTCTGGGAGACGAGGGTCGCCGAGCCGCTCGTCCCGCTCGGGCTCTTCCGCTCCGTCGCGCTGTCCGCGGGCGTCGTGCTGATGGTCCTCATGGCCATCGCCTTCATGGGCGGCCTGTTCTTCGTGACGTTCTACCTCCAGAACGTGCACGGCATGAGCCCGATCGACGCGGGCCTGCACCTGCTCCCGCTCACCGGCATGATGATCGTCGGCTCGCCGCTCGCCGGCATGATGATCACCAAGCTGGGCCCGCGCGTCCCGCTGGCCGGCGGCATGGTGTGCGTCGCGATCGCCATGTTCGGCATGTCCACGCTGGAGACGGACACCGGCAGCGGCATCATGTCCGTCTGGTTCGCCCTCCTCGGTCTCGGCCTCGCCCCGGTGATGGTCGGCGCCACCGAGGTCATCGTCGGCAACGCGCCGATGGAGCTCTCCGGCGTGGCCGGCGGTCTCCAGCAGGCCGCGATGCAGATCGGCGGCAGCCTCGGTACGGCCGTCCTCGGCGCCGTGATGGCCTCCAAGGTCGACGGCGACCTGCCCGGCAACTGGAAGGACGCGGGCCTGCCCGACCTCACCCCGGCTCAGCTGGACCAGGCCTCCGAGGCCGTCCAGGTCGGTGTGGCGCCGGTCGCGGAGGGCACCCCGGCCGCGATCGCCGCGAAGATCGCGGACGTCGCCCACGACACCTTCATCTCCGGCATGAGCCTCGCGTCCCTGGTCGCGGCGGGCGTCGCGGTGGTGGCGGTGTTCGTCGCCCTGCTCACCAAGCGCGGCGAGAACGCGGAGGCGGGCGCCGGAGTCGGCCACATCTGACGGAACATCTGACGGAACTTCAACGAAGTTCCCCTATCAGGGTGACAACGCTAAAGGTCCCTCGCCTCCGGCGCGTGTCGCAGGTCACAGTGGGTCAAGCCCTCCGGATGGGAGGGCGGCCCGGGTCGCGGCGCGCTGCCGGAGGGGGACAGCGCGCCGACGCCCCGGGGCCACGGGGCATGGGACCGGCGGGACGGGATACCCGAACCATCGAAGCAACCTTGATGGCAAGGGAGTTGACGATGACGGGCTTTGGTGGCGGCACGCGCAGGTACCCCCGCTCACGTGGCCGGACGTGGTCACGGACCGGGCCGGACAGCGCCACGCTCGGCATCGTCGGCCTTGTCTGCGCGGTCGCCGGCTTCTTCACGCTGGGGATCGTGCTCGGCCCGGCGGCGATCTTCTGCGGCTGGCTGGCCATGGGCCGCACCTGGGCGGGTCCCCGCCCGGTACCGGCCCTGGTCGCCGTCGTGCTGGGCGCCATCGACACGCTTCTGGCGATCATCTGGCTCGCCGGGGCGGCCGGGCCGGGCAACGGGCTGCTGTGACCCACCGGGCGGTGCGGGGCGCTGACGCGCCCCCGCCGCCCTTTGCCGTCCCCTCCCCGGGGGCTCCGCCCCCGGACCCCCGGCCTTCGCCCACCCACCACCCGTGTCGGTAGGTGGAGAGGCGCACCTCCGGGGGCGGCAGCCCCCGGAGACGGTCCGCTACGCGTCACCCCCCGCGGCCCCGGGGTCGGCCGCGGCGACGTCCAGCAGCCGGTACCGGTCGACGGCCTGTTTCAGCGCCGACCGGTCGACCTTGCCCTCCTTCGCCAGCTCGGTCAGCACCGCCACCACCACCGACTGCGCGTCGATGTGGAAGTACCGCCGCGCCGCGCCGCGCGTGTCCGCGAACCCGAAGCCGTCGGCGCCCAGCGACTGGTACGCCCCCGGCACCCAGCGCGCGATCTGGTCCGGCACCGACCGCATCCAGTCGGAGACGGCGACGAACGGACCCTCGGCCCCCGCCAGCTTGCGCGTCACGTACGGCACCCGCTGCTCCTCCTCCGGGTGCAGCAGGTTGTGCTCCTCGCACGCCACGGCCTCGCGCCGCAGCTCGTTCCAGGAGGTCGCCGACCAGACGTCGGCCCGCACGTTCCACTCCTCGGCGAGGATCCGCTGGGCCTCGACCGCCCACGGCACCGCGACACCCGAGGCCAGGATCTGCGCCGGGACCGCCCCCGAGGTGCCCTCGCTGAAGCGGTACACGCCCTTCAGGATGCCCTCGACGTCCACGTTGGCCGGCTCGGCCGGGTGCTGGATGGGCTCGTTGTAGACGGTGAGGTAGTAGAAGACGTCCTCACCGGCCCTGCCGTCGGCGGTCTCGCCGTACATCCGCCGCAGACCGTCCCGCACGATGTGGGCGATCTCGAAGCCGAACGCCGGGTCGTAGGCGACACAGCCCGGGTTGGTGGAGGCGAGCAGCTGGGAGTGGCCGTCCGCGTGCTGGAGGCCCTCACCGGTCAGCGTCGTGCGGCCGGCCGTCGCGCCCAGCACGAAACCGCGCGCCAGCTGGTCGGCCATCTGCCAGAACTGGTCGCCGGTGCGCTGGAAGCCGAACATCGAGTAGAAGACGTACACCGGGATCAGCGGCTCGCCGTGCGTGGCGTACGCCGAGCCGGCCGCGATCAGCGAGGCCGTGCAGCCGGCCTCGGAGATGCCGTCGTGCAGCATCTGCCCGGTCGGCGACTCCTTGTAGGCGAGCAGCAGCTCACGGTCGACGGACTCGTACTGCTGGCCCAGCGGGTTGTAGATCTTCGCACTCGGGAAGAACGAGTCCATGCCGAAGGTGCGGTACTCGTCCGGCGCGATCAGCACGAACCGCTTGCCGATCTCCTTGTCCCGCATGAGGTCCTTGAGCAGCCGGACGAACGCCATGGTGGTGGCGATCGACTGCTGGCCGGAGCCCTTCTTCACGGTCGCGTACGTCTTGTCGTCAGGCAGGGCGAGCGGCCGGGCGCGGACGACACGGGTCGGGACGTACCCGCCGAGCCCCTTGCGCCGGTCGTGCATGTACTGGATCTCCTCGGAGTCCCGCCCGGGGTGGTAGTACGGCGGGAGCCCGCTCTCCAGCTCCCGGTCGGAGATCGGCAGGTGCAGCCGGTCGCGGAAGCCCTTCAGGTCGTCGACCGTCAGCTTCTTCATCTGGTGCGTGGCGTTGCGGCCCTCGAAGTTGGGGCCCAGCGTCCAGCCCTTGACCGTCTTGGCCAGGATGACCGTCGGCTGGCCGCTGTGCTCCACGGCCGCCTTGAACGCGGCGTAGATCTTCCGGTGGTCGTGACCGCCGCGGCCCAGGTGCAGGATCTGGTCGTCGGTCATGCCCTCGACCATCGCGCGCAGCCGCTGGTCGTCCCCGAAGAAGTGCCGGCGGATGTACGCGCCGGACTCGGTGGCGTACGTCTGGAACTGGCCGTCCGGCGTGATGTTCATCTTGTTCACCAGGATGCCGTCGCGGTCCTGCGCGAGCAGCGGGTCCCAGGTGCGGTCCCAGATCAGCTTGATCACGTTCCAGCCCGCGCCCCGGAAGACCGACTCCAGCTCCTGGACGATCTTGCCGTTGCCGCGCACCGGGCCGTCGAGGCGCTGGAGGTTGCAGTTGACGACGAAGGTGAGGTTGTCGAGCCCCTCGCGGGCGGCGATGGTCAGCTGGCCGAGCGACTCCGGCTCGTCCATCTCGCCGTCGCCGAGGAAGGCCCACACGTGCGACTTGGAGGTGTCGGCGATCCCGCGCGCGTGCAGGTAGCGGTTCATCCGCGCCTGGTAGATCGCGCCGATCGGGCCGAGGCCCATCGACACGGTCGGGAACTCCCAGAAGTCCGGCATCAGCCGCGGGTGCGGGTACGAGGACAGCCCGTGGGGCGCCTTCGACCTCTCCTGGCGGAACGCGTCCAGGTTCTCCTCGCTGAGCCGGTCCAGCAGGAACGCGCGCGCGTAGATGCCCGGCGAGGCGTGGCCCTGGAAGAAGACCTGGTCGCCGCCGTCCCCCTCGTCCTTGCCGCGGAAGAAGTGGTTGAAGCCGACGTCGTACAGCGACGCGGAGGAGGCGAAGGTGGCGATGTGGCCGCCCACGCCGATGCCCGGCCGCTGGGCGCGCGAGACCATCACGCCCGCGTTCCAGCGGGTGGCGTTGAGGATCTTCCGCTCGATCTCCTCGTTGCCCGGGAAGAACGGCTCGCTCTTGGTGGGGATCGTGTTGACGTAGTCCGTGCTGCGCATCTCGGGCACGGCCACGCGCTTCTCGCGGGCCCGCTCGATCAGGCGCAGCATGAGATAGCGGGCCCGCTCCCGGCCGCGCTCGTCGATGGCGGCGTCGAGGGAGTCGAGCCACTCCTGGGTTTCCTCGGGGTCGAAGTCAGGTACCTGACTCGGAAGGCCACCAATGATGATCGGGTTTCGATCGGATGCGGAAGCCACGCTGTTCCCTTACTTTTCGTTGGGTTCTCCGTCTGCCTGCACCGTTCCCCCATCGTGTACCTCGCGGGCGCGATCGTCACCTCTACCGAGAGGTAACCGGCAGTTGTTCGAATCGCGTACCCACCGACGGTTCCCAATCGTGCAAACAGGGCAGATAGGTGTGGTGTATGTCACCAATGGCCCCGATCGCGTGCCTGGAGTTGCGTCGACACAGCCCGGATCGTCACCGTTTCGGCGGTCTGAACCGCCGGGTACTTGCGCGATCCGCCCCGCCCGTGTGGACTACGGCCAATGCTTCGCGCACGCGCGTGGCTGAGTTATTCCCGAAACATGATCAGGAGGCAACCCGTGAGCGCGACCGCGGACCACGCGGAGGAGCGGACGAGCCCTGCCGTCAGGCTGGGGTTCCAGCCCGAGCAGGTGGTCCAGGAGATCGGCTACGACGACGACGTCGATCAGGAGCTCCGCGAGTCCATCGAGGAAGTCATCGGCAGCGACCTGGTGGACGAGGACTACGACGACGTGGCCGACGCCGTGGTGCTGTGGTTCCGCGACGAGGACGGCGACCTGACGGATGCGCTGGTGGACGCCACCACGTACATCGAAGAAGGCGGCTCGATCCTCCTCCTCACGCCGAAGACCGGCCGGACGGGGTACGTGGAACCGAGTGACATCTCTGAAGCCGCGACGACGGCGGGTCTGTCGGCCAGCAAGAGCGTCAGCGTGGGCAAGGATTGGAGCGGCAGCCGGCTGGTGACGCCGAAGGCCGCCAAGCCCAAGAAGTGACCTCGTCGAGGTAGGAACCCCGGTCCCATCGCCGCGGACGGGCCGACGTGTGTCGGCCCGTCCGCGAGCGCACCGTGATCGCTGCGTAGGCTGGTTCCCGGCGTGCCCGGGCGCTCACCCGCCCCGGACGCGCGCAACGGTTCCGGCGAAGCCCAGTGAAAGGGTTCCACGACGATGGCGATCCAGGTCGGCGACAAGGCCCCCGACTTCGAGCTCAAGGACAACCACGGCGCCACCGTGAAGCTGTCCGACTTCCACGGCAGCAGGAACGTCGTCCTGCTCTTCTACCCCTTCGCCTTCACCGGCGTGTGCACCGGCGAACTGTGCGAGGTGCGCGACAACCTGCCGAAGTTCGCCGACCGCGAGACCCAGGTGCTCGCCGTCTCCAACGACTCCGTCCACACCCTGCGCGTCTTCGCCGAGCAGGAGGGCCTGGAGTACCCGCTGCTGAGCGACTTCTGGCCGCACGGCGAGGTCTCCCGGGCCTACGGCGTCTTCGCCGAGGACAAGGGCTGCGCGGTGCGCGGCACCTTCGTCATCGACAAGGAGGGCGTCGTGCGCTGGACCGTCGTCAACGCGCTGCCCGACGCGCGGGACCTCGGCGAGTACGTCGCGGCACTCGACACCCTCTGATCCCGGCCCGGGCCGACACCCTGTGATTCTTCGGCTCCAGGGCCTGCGAGGGGCGGGAACCCGTCACTAGGATCGACTCGTTGATCCGATATCCGACGCACGACGGGGCTCCCCGCCCCTGGACACCAATGGAGGACTCGTGGGAGTCAGCCTCAGCAAGGGCGGCAACGTATCGCTGACCAAGGAGGCCCCGGGCCTGACCGCGGTCATCGTCGGTCTGGGGTGGGACGTGCGCACCACGACCGGCACGGACTTCGACCTGGACGCGAGCGCGCTGCTGCTGGACAACTCCGGCAAGGTCACCAGCGACGCCAACTTCGTCTTCTTCAACAACCTCAAGAGCCCCGACGGCTCGGTCGAGCACACCGGTGACAACCTCACCGGTGAGGGCGAGGGCGACGACGAGCAGATCAAGGTCAACCTGGCGGGTGTCCCGACCGACGTCGAGAAGATCGTCTTCCCGGTCTCGATCTACGACGCCGAGAACCGCCAGCAGTCCTTCGGCCAGGTGCGCAACGCGTTCATCCGCGTCGTCAACCAGGCCGGCGGCGCCGAGATCGCCCGCTACGACCTCAGCGAGGACGCCTCGACGGAGACCGCGATGGTCTTCGGCGAGCTGTACCGGCACGGCGCGGAGTGGAAGTTCCGCGCCATCGGCCAGGGGTACGCCTCGGGCCTGCGTGGCATCGCGCAGGACTTCGGGGTCAACGTCTGAGCCGGCCCGACCCGCTCACCGTCCGGCGCCGCACCGTTTACGGGCGGCGCCGGACGCGCAGGACAACCGAAGAGGCAAGACCTAGGGGAGGACCATCATCATGGGCGTCACACTCGCCAAGGGAGGAAACGTCTCCCTGTCCAAGGTCGCGCCGAACCTCACTCAGGTGATGGTCGGCCTCGGCTGGGACGCGCGCTCCACCACCGGAGCCCCCTTCGACCTCGACGCCAGCGCGCTGCTGTGCACCGGTGGGAGGGTTCTGGGTGACGAGTGGTTCGTCTTCTACAACCAGCTCACGAGCCCCGACGGCTCCGTGGAGCACACCGGTGACAACCTGACGGGTGAGGGCGACGGCGACGACGAGTCGCTGCTGGTCGACCTCGCCAAGGTGCCGGCCCAGTGCGACAAGATCGTCTTCCCCGTCTCGATCCACCTGGCCGACGAGCGCGGCCAGACCTTCGGCCAGGTCAGCAACGCGTTCATCCGCGTCGTCAACCAGGCCGACGGCCAGGAACTCGCGCGGTACGACCTGAGCGAGGACGCCTCCACCGAAACGGCGATGATCTTCGGAGAGCTCTACCGCCACCAGGGTGAATGGAAGTTCCGTGCGGTCGGACAGGGGTACGCGTCCGGGCTGCGCGGCATCGCTCTAGACTTCGGAGTCAACGTTTCGTAAAGCCGAGTACGGCGCGGGGGAGACCCGTACATACAGGAGTTGGGTAGCCAGTGGTTCTGAAAACCTTCGGCTGGTCGTTCGCGGTCACCGCGCTCGGCCTCGTCGCGGCGGTCTTCTACGGGGGGTGGACCGCCTTCGGTATCGTGGCGATCCTTTCCGTCCTGGAAATCTCGCTGTCCTTCGACAACGCAGTGGTCAACGCCGGGATCCTGAAGAAGATGAGTGCCTTCTGGCAGAAGATCTTCCTCACGATCGGCATTCTCATCGCCGTCTTCGGCATGCGGCTGGTCTTCCCCGTCGTGATCGTCGCGGTCAGCGCCTCCATGGGCCCCATCGAGGCCGTCGACCTCGCCCTGACCGACAAGGACCGCTACCAGCAGCTGGTCACGGACGCCCATCCGTCGATCGCCGCGTTCGGTGGCATGTTCCTGCTCATGATCTTCCTGGACTTCATCTTCGAGGACCGGGACATCAAGTGGCTCGGCTGGCTGGAGCGGCCGCTGTCCAAGCTCGGCAAGGTCGACATGCTGTCGGTCTGCATCGCGCTGATCGTCCTGCTGATCTCGTCGATGACCTTCGCCACCCACGCCCACCAGCACGGCGGCACCCACGCCGACAAGGCCGAGACCGTCCTGATCTCCGGCGTCGCCGGCCTGATCACCTACATGATCGTCGGCGGCCTCTCCGGCTTCTTCGAGGACAAGCTCGAAGAGGAGGAGGAACGCGAGCACGAGGCCGAGGAGAAGGCCGAGCGCGAGGGCAGGCCCAAGTCGGCGGTCGTCCTGGCCGGCAAGGCCGCGTTCTTCATGTTCCTCTACCTCGAGGTCCTGGACGCCTCCTTCTCCTTCGATGGCGTGATCGGCGCCTTCGCCATCACCAACGACATCGTCCTGATGGCCCTCGGCCTGGGCATCGGCGCCATGTACGTGCGGTCGCTGACGGTCTACCTGGTCCGCCAGGGCACCCTCGACGACTACGTCTACCTGGAGCACGGCGCCCACTACGCCATCGGCGCCCTCGCCATGATCCTGCTGGTCACCATCCAGTACGAGATCAACGAGATCATCACCGGCCTGGTCGGCGTCGTCCTGATCGGCTGGTCCTTCTGGTCCTCCGTCCGCCGCAACCGCGCCCTCGCGGCCGCCGAGGGCGAAGCCGGCTCGGACGAGAAGACCGAGGTCCCCTCCGGGGTGTGATCAGCTTCCGGGTGAGGAACGCTCTGTGCGGGGCGGCCGTCGAGGACGTGTCCTCGGGCCGCCCCGCCGGTCTTCGACAGCACAACAGGGGGCGGGAATGGGCTTTTTCGACGGACTCTGGCCCGGTCGGGCCGCCGACTTCGACTCGGGCAGCGCCGCGACCAACGCGATCGAGCTGACCAAACGGCACAGCCAGGTCTCGCTCACCAAGCAGGACGCGGCCACCGGCCACCTGCGCATCAACCTGACCTGGCGCATGCGCACCTCCGACATCGGCGGCTCCCCGCGGGAGAGCCTGCTGCGCCACCCCTTCAAGGCGCTGCGCCCGCCGGAGGTCATGGGACACAGCCAGAGCATGGTCAACGTCGACCTCGACCTCGGCTGCCTGTACGAGCTGGAGGACGGCACCAAGGGGGTCGTCCAGCCGCTGGGCGGATTCCTCGGCGACGTCAACGCGCCGCCGTATGTGAAGCTCAGCGGGGACGACCGGTTCGGGTCGGGCTCCGGTGAGACGATGTACGTGAACCTCGACCACCGGGACGCCATCAAGCGGCTGCTGGTGTTCGTCTACATCTACGACCAGACGCCGGCGTTCGACCGTACGCACGCCATCGTCACGCTGTACCCGAGCAACGGGCCGCGGATCGAGATAGGCCTCGACGAACGGCATCCGCAGGCCCGCTCGTGCGCGGTGGTGATGATCGAGAACGTCAAGGGGGAGATGGTCGTGCGGCGCGAGGTGAAGTTCGTGTACGGCTTCCAGGGTGAACTGGACCGGCTGTACGGGTGGGGGCTCCAGTGGGGGCGCGGGTACAAGACGAAGGCCGACCGGTAGCCCCACCGGCGCCGCCCCCGTCTCCGGGGTCCCCCGGGCCCCCGGCCGCGCCCGCCTTCGACGTCCGTCGGGGCCCCGCGGCCCCTCGGATCAGCGTCCGATGAACTGCGGCCCCTGCGGTGGCATCCGGAACTCCCGCGCGGCGGCCGCCGTGGGCTGGGCGGCGTCCGGATAGCCGTAGCCGTGCGTGGGCAGGTTCGCCGGATAGCCGTAGGAGGCCAAGGGCTGCTGCGGGACGGCCGTGGTCGGCTGCTCCGGCGGGAGCGGCTGGGAGAGGCCGGGCGAGGAGTCGGGCGAGGGGTCGGCGGACTGCGCCTCCTCCGACTCGTCCACCGAGATGCCGAAGTCGGTCGCCAGACCCCTGAGGCCGTTGGAGTAGCCCTCGCCGAGGGCGCGGAACTTCCAGCCGTCGCCGCGGCGGTACAGCTCGCCGCAGATCAGCGCCGTCTCCTCACCCGTCTCCGGACGGATGTCGAAGGTCGCCAGGGGCGCGCCGTCGGCGACCGCAGCGTCGTACAGCAGGATGCTGAGGGAACGGACGCGGTCGAAGGCGAGGCCGTCCGCCGACGCGACCAGGAGGATCTGGCCGACGCCGGACTCGACACCGCTCAGATCCGTCTGGATCGTGTCGGTGAGGCCCTCGGCGACCCGCTTCTTGCCGAGGCGCCAGACCTTCCCGGAGGGGTGCCGCGGCTGGTTGTAGAAGACGAAGTCCTCGTCGGACCGCACACGGCCGTCGGGGCCGAGGAGCAGCGCCGAGGCGTCGACGTCGGGCACTCCCTGCCCGGGTGTCCAACGCAGCACGGCCCGCACCGTGGTGGCCTCCAGCGGGACGTTCGACCCCTTCAGCATCGCGTGCGTCATGCGGCCATCCTGCCCTCTCGGTTCTGCTCACGACAACGCGGGGTACATCGGGTATACGGCGCCCGGCACAGCTGTGCCGGTCCCCGTTACCTGGAGTTCATGACCAGTGGGAACCCCTGACACGGGTCTCTACGTACTATTACCGGCCACCGCTTACCGAATCCACAGTCTTACGTTGCACCACGGGGGAGATATATGCGTCATTTCGGGCACCTCGCCCCTGAGGTGCGAGAGCGTCTGTTCCACCGCGAGCCGTGCGTCTTCGACGCCGACTCCCCGGCCCGGCTGCTCTCCGCGGCGCTGGGCGCCACGCTCTACAGCCCGGCCACCCGCCCCAGGCTCGCCGAGGACGTCCTCAAGCAGGCCGGGCGCGGCGTCGTGTCGATGGTGCTGTGCCTGGAGGACTCCATCGGCGACGAGGACGTCGCGCAGGGCGAGGAGAACCTGGTCCGGCAGTTCACCGGCCTCGTGGCCCGTGACGGGGTGGAGCTGCCGCTGCTCTTCATCCGGGTGCGCACGCCCGAGCAGATCCCCGACCTGGTCCGGCGCCTCGGACCGGCCGTGCGGCTGCTGAGCGGCTTCGTGTTCCCGAAGTTCACCGAGGAACGCGGCATCCCCTTCCTGGAGGCGCTCGCCGGGGCCGAGACGTCGAGCGGGCGCCGGCTGTTCGGCATGCCCGTGCTGGAGACCCCGGAGCTGATGTACCGGGAGTCACGGGTGGACGCCCTGGAGGGCATCGCGCGCGCGGTCGACAAGTACCGCAGCCGGGTCCTCGCGCTGCGCCTCGGCGTGACCGACTTCTGCTCCGCGTACGGCCTGCGCCGGGCCCCCGACATGACCGCCTACGACGTGCAGATCGTCGCCTCCGTGATCGCGGACGTGGTGAACATGCTGGGGCGGGCCGACGGCAGCGGGTTCACGGTGACCGGGCCCGTGTGGGAGTACTTCCGGGTCCCCGAGCGGATGTTCAAGCCGATGCTGCGGCACAGCCCCTTCCTGGAGGGACAGGCCGTCGAGCTGCGTGAGAAGCTGATCGCGCACGCGATGGACGGGCTGCTGCGCGAGATCTCCCTCGACCACGCCAACGGCCTGCTCGGCAAGACCTGCATCCACCCCTCGCACGTACCGGCGGTGCACGCGCTGTCCGTCGTCAGCCACGAGGAGTACAGCGACGCGGCGGACATCCTGCGGCCGGAGCGCGGCGGCGGAGGGGTGCTGAGGTCGGCGTACACGAACAAGATGAACGAGGTGAAGCCGCACCGGGCCTGGGCCGAGCGGACCATGCTGCGGGCGGAGGTCTTCGGCGTCGCCCACGAGGACGTCAGCTTCGTCGACCTGCTCGCCGCGGGCATCCCGGCCGACCCCGCCTGACGCCCCGCCCGACGCCATCGCCTCACGACATAGGGACGCATGAACAACGCAATGAACAACGGGGTCTGGTCCGGGAACTGGGTCGCCGAGCGGCTCGGGATCCGGCTCACGGGTGACGACGAGCTGACGGAGCTGCTGGGGCTGGCGCTGCGCCGCAACCCCCGGCGGGCGCATCTGCTCGTCTCCAACGTGCTGGGCAAGCACGTCCCGCAGTCGCCGTCCGTGGTGTACGGCCACGGCTTCGACCTGGGCCGCCGGGTGCGCGACCTGCTGGGCGAGGAGGCCGCCGGGGCGGTCGTCCTGGGGTACGCGGAGACCGCCACCGGCCTCGGCCACTCCGTCGCCGACGGCCTCGGCACGGCCCCCTGCCTGCACTCCACCCGCCGCCCGGTGCCCGGCGTCGCCCGGGCCGGCGGCTTCGAGGAGTCCCACTCGCACGCCACGTCCCACCTGCTCCTCCCGGAGGACCCGGCCCTGCTGGTCGGCGACGGCCCGCTGGTCCTGGTCGACGACGAGTTCTCCACCGGCAACACCGTCCTGAACACCATCCGCGACCTGCACGAGCGCTACCCGCGGCGGCGGTACGTCGTCGTCGCCCTGGTCGACATGCGCTCCCCGGCCGACGCGAGCCGGCTGCGGGACTTCGCCCGCGAGATCGGTGCCCGGGTGGACCTGGTGGCGGCCGCCTCCGGCACCGTGACCCTCCCGGACGGCGTCCTGGAGAAGGGGCAGGAACTGGTCGCCCGGCACGAGAGCCCGCAGGCCGCGGCCGCCGAGCCGTACGGCCGGTGCGTCCGGGTCGACCTCGGCTGGCCGCGCGGACTGCCCGACGGCGGCCGCCACGGGTTCACCCCCGCACACCGCGCCCGGCTGGAGGCCGCGCTGCCCGCGATGGCCGCCCGGATCGCGCAGGCGCTGCCCGCCGGCGCCCGGCGGGTGCTGGTGCTGGGCTTCGAGGAGCTGATGTACGCGC
The DNA here is from genome assembly GCF_042731035.1 of Streptomyces sp. NPDC059895. NCBI lineage: Bacteria > Bacillati > Actinomycetota > Actinomycetes > Kitasatosporales > Streptomycetaceae > Streptomyces > Streptomyces sp. NPDC059895. The sequence goes on along the minus strand of NZ_JBHWKO010000001.1, from coordinate 177,135 downwards.
CGTTGCGGCTGGCGCGGGAGCTGGAACAGGCCGTGGCGGCCGAGGTGCGCTACTCCACGACCACCCGCTCGCCCGTCCTCGCGGTCGACGACCCGGGATACGCGATCCGCAGCCGCATCGTCTTCCCCGCGCACGACGACCCGGCCGACGGCCCCGGCGAGCGCTACGCCTACAACGTCGCCGGCGGCGGTTTCGACGCCGTCGTCGCCGTCGTCGACTCCATAGCCGACACCCCGCACCTGCACGCCCCCGGGGGCCTGCTGTCCCGGCTCGCCGCCCACACCCCGCACGTCGTCCTCGCGGTCGTCCCCTCGTACGTCCCCGAGCCGCTGTACGCCGACGCCCTGCCTGGAGAAGGAACCGCCATGCTGCCCGAGCCCCTCCGTGGTCCCGCCTTCTCCTCGTACGCGCCGGAGGAGGTCGGCTGGCTGCTCCAGGACCTCTCCGAGGTGACGCTGGAGGCGCCGACCGAGGAGCGCGAGGAGGCCATCCAGAGCGGCGGGGCGCACTACGCGGAGTCGCTGCCGGTGGAGTACCAGCCCAGTGAGCAGTACCAGGAGCTGTTCCACGCGGCGCTGGAGACGTCCGCGGCGCGGATCGCGCAGGCGGTCGGCGTGGTCACCGAGACCGTGATCGCGGAGCTCGCCCGCTCCCGGCCCCCGGCCGGCGGGGAGACCTCGGTGCCCCGCCCGGTCCTGGTCTCCCTCGCCCGCGCCGGCACCCCGGTCGGCGTGCTCATGCGCCGCTGGGCCCTGTACCGGCACGGACTCGACCTGCCGCACTACGCGGTCTCCATCGTGCGCGGCCGCGGCATCGACGCCAACGCGCTGCGCTGGCTGGCCGCCCACCACGACCCGCGCGACGTGGTCTTCGTCGACGGCTGGACCGGCAAGGGCGCGATCACCCGCGAACTGGCCGCCGCGATCGAGGAGTTCGAGGCCGCGGGCGGCGCCGCCGGCTTCAGCCCGGAGATCGCGGTGCTGGCCGACCCGGGCTCCTGCGTGCGCACGTACGGCACCCGCGACGACTTCCTCATCCCCTCCGCCTGCCTCAACTCCACGGTCTCGGGCCTGATATCGCGGACCGTGCTGCGCGCCGACCTGGTCGGGCCGGACGACTTCCACGGCGCGAAGTTCTACCGCGAACTCATCGGCGCGGACGTCTCGGGCGTCTTCCTGGACGCCGTCTCCGCCCGGTTCCCGGAGGTCGGGGACGCGGTGGACGTCGCGGTGAAGGAACTCCTCGCGAGTGACCGCACGCCGACCTGGGAAGGCTGGGCGGCAGTGGAGCGCATCAGCGAGGAGTACGGCATCCATGACGTGAACCTCGTCAAGCCGGGCGTCGGCGAGACCACCCGGGTGCTGCTGCGCCGGGTGCCGTGGAAGATCCTGGCGCGGGCCGGGGCGGGCGCCGATCTGGACCACGTCCGGCTGCTGGCCGGGCAGAGAGGGGTACCGGTGGAGGAGGTCGGGGAGCTGCCGTACACCTGTGTGGGGCTGATCCACCCGCGCTACACGCGGGGTGCGACGGGCGCCGACGGCAAGGCGGTGGCGGTCTGATGCCGGTCCTGGTGGCGAGCGATCTCGACCGGACGCTCATCTACTCCGAGGCGGCCCTCGCGCTGACCATGCCGGACGCCCGGGCGCCCCGGCTGCTGTGCGTGGAGGTGCACGAGAGCCGGCCGCTGTCGTACCTGACGGAGACGGCGGCGGGGCTGCTCACCGACCTCGGGGACGCGGCGGTGTTCGTCCCGACGACCACCCGGACGCGCAAGCAGTACCAGCGCATCAACCTGCCGGGTCCCGCGCCGAAGTACGCGATCTGCGCGAACGGCGGCCATCTGCTGGTCGACGGCGTGTCCGACCACGACTGGCACACGTCCGTGACCGCGCGGCTGGCCGACGAGTGCGCGCCGCTCGCGGAGGTGCAGGCGCACCTCGCGGCCTGCTCGGATCCGCTCTGGCTGCGCAAGCAGCGCATCGCCGAGGACCTGTTCGCCTACCTCGTGGTGGAGCGCGAGCTGCTGCCCGAGGAGTGGGTGAAGGAGCTGGCGGTCTGGGCGGAGAACCGCGGCTGGACGGTGTCCGTGCAGGGCCGCAAGCTCTACGCCGTGCCGAAGCCGCTCACCAAGAGCGCGGCCGTGCGCGAGGTGGCCCGCCGCACGGGCGCCGACCTCACGCTGGCGGCGGGCGACTCCCTCCTCGACGCCGACCTCCTGCTGGCGGCCGACCGGGGCTGGCGCCCCGGCCACGGCGAACTCGCCGACGCGGCCTGGACGGCACCCCAGATCACGGCACTGCCCGAACGGGGCGTCCTGGCGGGGGAGCGCATCCTGCGCGAGTTCCTGAAGGAGGCCCGCGGAAGGTAGCCCCTGGCCCGGCCCCTGGCCCGGCCTCCGGTCCGGCCCCCGGCCGGGGCACCGGCTGAGGGCCGACGGGCGTCTCCGGCGCCGCCACCGACGGGGTGCCGTGCCCGAGGGCGCCGCCGGTCCCGCCGGTCCCGCCGCCCGGACCTCAGTTGCACCGACCCGGCGGCAGCGACCTGGGCGAAGTGACCCGGGCAATGCGACCCGGGCAATGCGACCCGGACGAGGTGCCCGGCCGAAAAGTGTCCCCGGACCGGCCGCCGTCGGCCGCCGGTCCGGGGTTCTCGGGTGGTGTGCCGTCAGCCGCAGCAGCCCCCGCCGCAGCAGCCCCCTCCGCCCCCGCCTCCGCCGCCCGGCGTGGGGGCGGGGGCGGAAACGGTGCCGCCCACAGCTACTGTGGACAGCAGTTTGACCGTGTCGCCGTGACCGGCGGGGCAGTCGGCGGGGGCGGAGGACTCGGCCATGGGACGGCTCAGTTCGAAGGTGTCGCCGCAGGTCCGGCAGCGGTACTCGTAGCGAGGCATGCCTCACAGGTTAATCCGCCTTTGCGACGATGTGGGCCCGTCCGTTTCGATGGTGTTCGCTTCTGTCGATTTCTTATGTGGAGAGTTTGCGAAGAGCGCTGGTAATTTGAGAGCGCCGCGAGAACCGCGAGGTCGGGGGGATTCAGGGTTTGCAGCCGCGTCAACGGCAACCATGTCGGACCCTCGTTCGTCTGTACGTCTGCCTACGCGAGCAATACGTCAGTGCGGAGGGAGACACATCGTGACCCAGGCGGGGCAGGGGGAGGAGCCCCAGGAGCCGGACGCCACCATGCAGTTGAAGGTTCCGACGCCTTTCAAGGCGGACGAGACCATGCAACTGCGGGTACCGGAGCAGGGCATACCCGACAAAGAGGGCGCAGTCGACTCTTCGGGCGAGTCGGCCGCGACGGGCAGAACCCGTACGACGGGAAGCCGGCGCAAGGCGCCGAAGCCTTCCTTCCGCACCCGCTTGGCACCCCTGTTCGCCCCCCTGGTCGCCCGGCTGGCCCCGCTGACCGCGGTCCTCGCCCCCCTGGTCGCACGTGTCACGCCGTACCTCCGCCGGATACGGCCGCAGTACCCGCGGCCGGGCCGCACCGGCTGGCGCCGGTGGCTGCCCTCCTGGCGGCAGTGGCTGGGCGGCGCGCTGGCCTCCATAGGCCTCAGCAGCCTCTTCCTGGTGGTCGCCTACGCGGCCACCGACATCCCCGACGACCTCAACACGTACGCCACCCAGCAGGACAACGTGTACTTCTGGGCCGACGGGACGCCCATGGCCCGTACCGGCTGGGTGCAGCGGCAGGCGATGCCGCTGGAGGACATACCCGAGGACGTCCGCTGGGCGGTCCTCGCCGCCGAGAACGAGAGCTTCTACAGCGACCCCGGCATCTCCTTCAAGGGCATCAGCCGCGCCCTGATCCGCACCATCGGCCAGGGCGACACCCAGGGCGGCTCCACGATCACCCAGCAGTACGTCAAGAACGTCTACCTGAACCAGGACCAGACGGTCAGCCGCAAGTTCACCGAAGCGATGATCGCCCTCAAGCTCGACAACCAGATGAGCAAGGACGAGATCCTCGAGGGCTACCTCAACACCAGCTGGTTCGGCCGCGGCACCTACGGCATCCAGCGCGCCGCCCAGGCCTACTACGGCAAGGACGTCAGCAAGCTCAACGCCAGCGAGGCCGCCTTCCTCGCCTCCCTCCTCAAGGGCGCCGGCCTGTACGACCCGACCCTGAGCAGCGCCAACCGCGCCCGGGCAGTCGAACGCTGGTCCTGGACCCTCGACCGCATGGTCGTCATCGGCAAGCTGTCCGCGGCCGAGCGGGCCACGTACAAGAAGTTCCCGGAGCCGCTCAAGAGCAACCCCCTGTACGACACCGGTGAGCAGAGCGACTACCTGGTCGAGCTGGCCTCGCAGTACGCGAAGAAGACCGCGAAGATCTCCGACAAGGACTTCGACCTCGGCGGCTACCAGATCTACACGACCTTCGACAAGGACCTGGAGACCGAGCTCACCGACGCCGTCACCAAGGCCCGCAAGAAGGCGCTGAAGGACGACCCGAAGACCGCGAAGACCGCGCACTACGGTGCCGCGTCGGTGGCCGACGACGGCCGGATCCTCGCCGTGTACGGCGGCCCCGACCACCGTACGCAGGGCTACAACGAGTCCAACGCCACCACCGTCCCCGCCGGTACGGCGTTCCTGCCGTTCGTGTACGCCGCCGGACTGGAGCACGGCGTCCAGAAGAGCCGCGACGGAGAGGCGACCCCGATCACCGGGGAGTCCGTCTACGACGGCGACGACGACGTGCCCGTGACCACACCGGAGGGGCCGTACTGGGACCGCAGCGGCCGCAAGGTGTCCGCCAGCAACGACGGCGACAAGTCGTACGGGGACATCACGCTGCACCAGGCCCTGGCGTTGTCGGTGAACACGCCGTTCATGCAGCTCGGCATGGACGTCGGCCTGGAGAAGGTGCGCGCCACCGCCGAGGCGTCCGGACTGCTGTCCTCCAGCATCGGCGCGCAGGTCCCCGCACTGTCCATGGGCAGCTCCACACCCAGCGCCATCCGCATGGCCAGCGGCTACTCCACGTTCGCTGCGGCCGGCAAGCACACCGAGCCCTACTCGGTGCGGCAGATCACCCACAACGGCACCAAGGTCCGCCTGGACCTGCCCGACCCGACCCGGGCGGTCGGCGCCGACGTGGCCGAAGAGGTCAACAGCGCGCTCGCGGACTCCTTCCGCACCGCCCACCCCGACGCCGCGTCGGCCGGCGCGGCGGTGGCGGGCAAGGCCGGGACCACGGAGAAGGACACGGCCGCCTGGTACGTGGGCACCGCGACGTCCGTCTCCACGGCCGTCGTCGTCTACCGCATCGATCTGGCCGAGAGCCTCGAACCACTGCCGCTGAAGGGCATCGCGGGCACCGGCGACGACAGTGTCCCCTACGACATCTGGTCCGGTGCCATGAACCCGCTCGGCTGACCACCGAGCGGGCCACCTCCCCAACCGCCTGGAGAATGAGCCGCAATGAAGCCACCGTCGGGCCGCCGCCGCAAGGCCCGGGCAACGCGCCGCAGCCGCAGCACCGCCTTCCATCCGGGGTTCCTGACCCTGGCGGCGTTCCTCGTCGTCGCCTCGCTGACGGCGGGCTACCTGGTGCTCAACCGCACGGACAACACCACGCCGACCGCGTCCTCGGGGGACAAGAAGACGACCGCGGCGGCGTCCGAGGAGCCGGAATGGGACGGCAAGACCGAAGTCCTGGGGGACGGCTCCACCTCGTACACCGGCCCGCAGGACGGCCAGCTGAAGGCCGAACCGCTCAAGCCCGGTGAGAAACCGCCCCAGTTCGTCGTCTTCTCCTGGGACGGCGCGCTCGCCGGCGACGACGGGCTGTTCACGCACTACCGGGAGATGGCGAAGAAGTACGACGCCCACATGACGTTCTTCCTCACCGGCATCTACCTGCTGCCCAAGAGCAAGGCCGACCTCTACAGCCCGCCCCAGCACCCCAAGGGCTCCGCGGCGATCAGCTTCCCCACCGACGAACACATCCGCACCACGCTCGAGGACCTCGCCAAGGCGTGGGAAGAGGGCAACGAGATCGGCACCCACTTCAACGGCCACTTCTGCGGGGAGGAGGGCGGCGGCGACTGGAGCGTCGAGGAGTGGAAGAGCGAGATCGACCAGTTCTACTCCTTCGTCGAGAACTGGAAGACCAACACCGGCTACACCGACATGGACCCGCTGCCCTTCGACTTCGAGAAGGAGGTCACCGGTGGCCGCGCCCCCTGCCTGGAGGGCCAGGCGAACCTGCTGAAGGCCGCCAAGAGCTACGGCTGGCGCTACGACGCCAGTTCCGCCGGCGACTTCCAGATCTGGCCGACGAAGAAGAACGGCATCTGGGACTTCCCGCTCCAGATGCTGCCGTACGAGAACGGCGACTACCAGGGCCTGTCCATGGACTTCAACTTCCTCTACAACCAGTCCGAGGGCGAGACCGACGGCGACCCGGACATGTACGCGCAGTGGCAGCAGGAGACCACCGACACCTACATGGCCGGCTTCGACCGCGTCTACTACGGCAGCCGGGCCCCGCTGTTCATCGGCAACCACTTCGAGGAGTGGAACGGCGGCATCTACATGAACGCCGTCGACGAGGTCATCGAGAACGTGTGCACCAAGAAGGACGTCAAGTGCGTCTCCTTCAAGGAGCTGGCGGACTGGATGGACGTGCAGACGCCCGAGACGCTGGAGCGGCTGCGCACCCTGGACCCGGCGCAGTCGCCGGACTGGTCGACCGTCGTGCAGTGACCACCGGGCGGGGGCCGCGGGCCGGGGGGTGACGTTCCAGTAACGTCCTACGGTCCGCGGGCACATCCCTCTTCTCAACGGCCGCGGGCACCATGCGAAGATGCCCTCTCCCCGGCATCCCTTCCGCCGGGGCAAGAGGGGAAACATCAGTGAAGTCAAGGAAACTGAGCCGTACGCGGCGCCGCGCCGCGATACTCGGGGCGGCGGCGACCTCGGTCGTCGCCGGGGTGGCACTGCTGCCCAACTGGAGCGCGGGCGCCTCCGTCGTCGACGACCCGACGGTGGACGCCAAGACCAAGGCCACCTTCCAGCGGCTGGCGGACGCGGTCTTCACCGACCGCACCGACGCCCTGGTCGCGGGCGGGCAGGGAAACCGGGAGAAGCCGCTGACCGACGGCTTCTCCGGGGACGTACGCATGTCCTCGGGCCAGGCCCGCAAGGAGGACGCGGCCCTGTCCTCGCTGGACCGGCGCAAGGAACGGCTCGCCGAGCTGGGCGAGAAGTACAGCAAGGGCAGCACCACCGTCACCCTGGACGCCACGAGCGTGAAGGGCCGCAAGGCGAAGGTCGCGGTCACCGAGACCACGACGCTCACCTACCAGAAGGTCCGCGGCGACGAGCCGAACACCACCGGCTTCCAGGCCCACCACGAGCTGACGTTCACCGCCGGCCGCAACGGCGACTGGCAGCTGACCGCCGTCCGCGACACCGACGAGGGCTACCTCGCGGTGAACCAGCCGGCCGAGCCGGCCGTCGAGCCCATGACCGCGGCGACACCGACGGCGACGACGGCCGCGACCACCACGCCGTCGGCGCCCAAGGCGTCGACCACGTACCCCGGCCCGGCCAACGCGAAGAACTTCACCGCGAGCGGCCTGGACTACCAGGCGATGGCGGCGTACGCGAAGCAGTACTGGTCGACCTACAACACCGCCTACCCGGACTTCAGCGGGGCGGGCGCCGGCGGCGACTGCACCAACTTCGTCAGCCAGGCCCTGAAGGCCGGCGGCTGGAAGCACGTCCCGGGCTACGTGTACGACTACACCAAGTGGTTCGGCAACGCCGACATCCAGTCGGACTCGTTCGTCGGCGTCAACGAGTGGTCCTGGTTCGCCCAGAACTCGAAGCGGACGACCAGCCTCGCCAACGTCTACCAGCTGGACGTCGGCGACGTGCTCCAGGTCGACTTCGACAAGGACGGCTCCAAGGACCACACCATGATCGTCACGTCCCGCAGCAAGGGCGTGCCGTACGTGACGTACCACTCCACCAACACCTACAGCAGGTCGGTGGCGAGCATCATCGCGTCGTACCCCACGGCCGCGTACTACGCCTACCGCACCTGACCGGGCCGTACCCGGTCAGGTGGGGAACTCCTTGCGCCGCTCCTGGTGAACGTCCCGCCGCTCCGCGAGGTCGGGGTGGCGGGCCCGCCAGTACGGGTTGTCGTGCGGCAGGGCCGATCCAACCCTGCCGTACATCCCGAAGACCAGCAGCAGGATGCCGATCACGAAGCTGAGCATGCAGTTCTGGATCTCGAAGGCCAGGAAGTTGTACGGCGTCTCCAGCAGCGCCATGTTCAGGAAGCCGCTGAGGATGAACAGGACGCCGAGGACCATGTTCAGCGTCGACGCGAAGTTCCCTCCGATCACCATGCCCACGAGCAGCAGCAGCCCGACGGCGACCGACAGCCAGCTGAGCGCGCCGTTGGTGTTCAGGCCCCAGACGGTGTCACCGCCCGTGTCGAAGAAGCCGATCCGGTCCAGGATCCCGAAGATGCCGAAGCCGAGCAGTCCGAGGCCCATGACCCCGGCGCCGATCCGGTAGACCCGGTTCAGGCGGTGGTCGACGGGAAGATGCTCGTCGAAATCGATCCGCTTCCGCTGCCTGCCGTGCACCGCGTGGGTGGCCATCGTCGCCTCCCTGAGGGTATGAGGTGTCCACGGCGGCCGCCGCGGCCCGTACGGACACCGCGCGGCCGTCCTTCCCAATATCCGCCCGGCGTGCTCCGGCGGCAACGGCAGCCAAGGCGGCGCTGCGGCGGCAACGGCAGCCACGGCAGCCACGGCTCAGTGGCCGGCCGCCGCCCCCCGCTCCTCACGGATGCGGGCCACCACACCGGCCACCGTGTGCCGCACGGCCTCCGTCTCCGTCAGGAAGTGCCAGTAGTCGGGGTGGCGCCCCTCCAGCGTGGCCACCGCCCGCTCCAGGCGTGCCACGGACTCGTCCAGCGGGCGCGCGTCCCGCGGGTCGGGGGTGCTGCGGCCCGCCATCGCCAGCCGCTGCGCGTCCCGGATCGCGAACCGGGTCCGCTCGATCTCCTGCCGCGGGTCCTTCTGCACGGCGTTCAGCCGGGTCAGCCGGTCCCCGGCGGCCGACACCGCCTCGTCGGTGGAGTTCAGCAGCGCCCGCGCCGTCGACAGCAGCGCGGTGGCGTCCGCCCAGCGCTGCGCGTCCCGCGCGCTTCGCGCCTCGGCCAGCTTCGCCTCGGCCTGCCGTATGTGCTCCGCGGCCTGTTCGGGGACGTGCTGGAGGTCCTGCCAGCAGGCCGCGGTGAAGCGCCGGCGCAGCTCGCTGAGGACCGGCTCGACCTGCCCGGCCCGGGTGGTCAGCGCCTGCGCCCGGGTGCGCAGCGACACCAGCCGGCGGTCGGTCTCCGCGGCCCGCTCCGGCAGCCGCCCGGCCTCCGACCGGATCGCCTCGGCCTCCCGGGAGACCCGCTCGGCCCGCTCCAGGGTCTGTGGCACGCCGTGCTGCCCGGCGCCCTGGTTCAGCTTGGTCAGCTCGGGCGCGAGCGCCGCGAGCCGGGCCGCGAGGTCGTCGGCCCGCAGCCCCGTGCCCCGGGCGGCGTCCAGCGCGTTCGACGCGGCCAGCAGCGTCTGCCGGGCCCGCTCCACGGCGGGCGCCAGCCGGGCCAGTTGCGTCTCGGCCTTGCCCAGCAGCGGCCCGAGCCCCTCGGTGAACCGGTCCAGCTCCCGCTTCACGCGGTCCAGTTCGTCCTTGGCCCGGGTCAGCTCGGCGCGGGCCCGGGTGGCGGCCGACGCCTCCAGGTCGTCCCGGTCGAGGTCGTGGGCGTCGACGGCCTGGATGTACTGGTGGCTGGCCTCGTCGATGCGCCGGCCGATGCCCTCGAAGTCGGCGACCGCGCGCCGGGCGGCGGGCGAGGCGTCGACCGCCGTGATCGTCTCGATCGAGATCCGCAGGTCCCGTTGTGCCGTGTCCAGTTCGTAGAACGCGGCCGCCGCCGCGTCCTTCGCGGCCTGCGCCTCGGCCCGCTGGCTCTCCGCCCGCCCGCCGAACCAGCGCCGGGTGCCGCCGCCGGCGAACGCGGCGGGCAGCGCGAGGGCGGTGACGAGCGGCAGGGCGGCCAGGAGGGTCAGGGTGTCCCCGAGCACGCGGAGGCGTGCGCGCGGCACCGACGGCGAGTACGGCTGTGCTGGTGTCGCCGTCACATCCCTCTCCCGTGCTGTGGTCGGCCCTGCCCGGTGTCATTGTCCCACCGGTGAGAGACGAACACACGGGCCGGTCAGTTCGCGTTCCGCACCGTGACTTTGCCGTCCTCGGTCCGCGCGGACACCACGTGCGCGCCGGCGTCGTCCCGGGGCACGGAGACGTCCACCGCGCCGTCCTCGGTCCTCGCCGTCACGCGGTAGGCCGCCCGGGGGAGCGTGATCGTCACCGACCCGTCGTCGGAGGCCGTCTCCACCCGGTCCGGTACGGCACCGAGGTCGAGGCGGACCGAGCCGTCCCGGGTGCGGGCGCTCACCCGGCGGGAGGAGACCTCGGCCCGCACCGAACCGTCGTCGCTGCGCAGGTCCAGCGGGCCGGTGGAGTCGGTGACCCGCACCGGGCCGTCGGCCGTGCGGATGCTCAGGGGGTCCCGGAAGCCCGACGCGCGGACGCCGCCGTCGTCCTCCTCGACCGTGACGGCGACACCCCGGGGCACCTCGACGCGGTGCTCGGCCGCGCAGTCGGCGATCACGCCGGAGCAGCGCACCCGCAGCACCAGCCGGTCGTCCTTCATCGACCAGGACACCTTCGGGCCGTCGCCGATCGCGACCGACCCGTCGAACCACCGGGTGACCCGGACCGTGCCCGTCGGGTGCGCGTCCGAGGCGACGATCTCCAGCGCCGAGTCGTCGGAGTCGACGGTGAGGGTGTCGCCCCGCAGCGCGAAGGACCGGTGGTCGGGGTGCTCGTCGTCGCCGGCGGAGGCGCAGGCGGTCGCGGTCGCGGCGAGCGCCACGACGACACCGGTGACCAGGGCGGCGCGCGCCCCGCGCGCCGCGCGTGCCGGCGCGGTGGTACGGATCATGGTGGTTCCCCCTGGACGGACCGCGCGGTCCGCGTCGACGCCGCTGTTCCCCGACGCCCTCGACGGTAGGCAGCGGCCGTCCGCCGCACGATCCGGTGCGCTCCCGTATCCGGGGTGGGGACAACCCCCGATACGGGTTTGCGAGGCAGTGCCCCGGGCAAGGTAGGCTGTCGACTCGTTCTGGGTGCGTAGCTCAGGGGTAGAGCGCCTGCCTTACAAGCAGGATGTCGGCGGTTCGAAACCGTCCGCGCCCACCAGACGAAGCGCGAGGGCCTCCGGGAAGTTCCGGAGGCCCTTTCGCGTGTCCCTTACGGGCGGGCGGGCTGGCGGGCGCAGGAGCGCGGTCCGGCGCCCGGCCGGCCCCGTAGCCCTCCTCGCCGGCCCCTAGGCCCTCCCCTAGCCCTCCTCCCCGGACGGGATCTCGTGCGCGTGCTTGAGCCGCATACGGGCCTCCACCCGGTCGCCCGCGGCGACCTCCGCCCAGAAGCGGTGCCCGCTCACGAACACCGCGAGCTCGTGCTCGCGCTGCCGGAGCTTCTCCACCTCGGCCTGCTCGTCGGCCGTCCAGCCCGGGGAGGCGGACCGCTCCACCTTGCGCCAGCCGCCGTCGTCACTGAAGCCGTCCAACGGCTCGACCGACCAGGGCAGCCGCTTCAGCAGGGCCGACAGCTCGGCCCGGACCTGATGCAGCTCCTCCTGACCGGCGCGCAGGTCGCTGGGAAAGTCGTAGGTCGTAGCCACCCGGCAATGGTACGCCTGTTCGAATTTGGGTCGCGACTCGCTTCGGCGGGTTCATGTGTTCGGCCAGGGGTCTCCATCGAGCATGGCGCGCGGCACAGTGGAGGCATGAACGCGGACAAAGGAAACATTCTGGCCCGGGGGCGGGTGGCGACCAGGCTCCCGGCGCAGGATCTGGACCGGGCGCGGCGCTTCTACGCCGAGCGGCTCGGTCTGGAGCCCGTCGACGAACGGCCCGGCGGACTGCTGTACCGGTGCGGGGGCACGGAGTTCGCCCTGTTCGCGTCGACGGGAGCCTCGCCCGGCACCTTCACGCAGATGGGGTGGGAGGTCGACGACGTCGAGACCGTCGTGTCGGAACTCAGACGGCGTGGGGTGACGTTCGAGGAGGTCGACGTGCCCGGGTTCCGGACGCGGGACGGGATCGCCGCGATCGACGGCCACTACCCGAGCAAGGGCGCGCGCGGGGAACGCGCCGCCTGGTTCCGCGACAGCGAGGGGAACCTGCTGGGCATCGGCGAGCCGGTCGTCTGAGCCGGGCGCGCGGTCCGGCGGACGGGTCCCCGCCGTCGTACCCCTGCCCCCGCGGTGGCCGTGCGGGGTGCTCGTCGGGACCGTCCGACGGCCGGTACGCCGACGTGGGCCACGGGGGAGACTGGAGACATGTGCCGGAGCATCAAGACACTTCGCCCGCCCGCGCTGGCCGAGGAGGCCACGGAGGACGAGATCAGGGCCGCGGCCCTCCAGTACGTGCGGAAGGTGTCCGGCTTCCGGGCGCCCGCCGCGCACAACCGGGAGGTGTTCGACAAGGCGGTGGAGGCGATCGCGGGGGCCACCGCCGAGCTGCTGGGCGGTCTGGAGGTCCGGGGCGCGCCCGCGGGACGCGGGTCCGTGGCGCCGGGGGCGTGAGTCCGGGCGGGCGGTGTGACGCCCCCGGACCACGGGCGCGCGGACCACGGGCGCGCGGACCACGGGCGCGCCCCCTGCGCCACGGCTGACCGGCCGGACCGGGGCTCAGGCGGGCTGGCGCCGCATCAGGTACGCCGCTCCCGCGCCCGCGGCGAACAGCGCGAGCAGCGACACGCCCGTGGTCAGCCAGGTCGTGCCCAGCCAGTGCGCGCCGAAGTAGCCGAGGGCGGCGCTGTAGGCGGCCCAGGAGAGGCCGGCCAGGGCGGACCAGGGCAGGAAGTCGCGGGCGCGGCGGTGGGCGGCGCCCGCGATGAGCGAGACGACCGAGCGGCCGGCGGGGGCGAAGCGGGCCAGGACGACCAGTGCGCCGCCGCCCCGGGCGAGGGCCCCGCCGAGACGTTCCTGCGCGGTCGTGAGCCGCCGGGAGCGGGAGATCGCGCGGTCCAGGCGGGCGCCGCCGCGCCGGGCCAGACGGTAGGCGGCCAGGTCGCCCACGACCGAGGCGGTCGCCGCGCACAGGATCAGCGCCAGGATGTCCGGGACCTCGTGCGCGACCAGTCCGGTCGCCGCCCCCGAGCCCGCGGCCGCCGCCGTCGCCGCCGTGATGACGAGCACCCCGCTCGGCAGCACCGGCAGGAACACGTCGAGGAGGACCGACAGGGCCACCAGCGCGTAGATCCATGGAGCGCCGATCAACGCCCCCACACTTTCGAACACCGCAGACTCCCCGTGACTCCCCCGTGCGGCCCGACCGTGCCGCGATGTCGCGGGGGAGCGGCAGGTGCGGCCGATGACAGCCATTCAGCGTACGCCGGGGGTGGGACAGGAGTTTCACCGGGGGCTCGTGTGTTCGGCACGGTTCGTTCACCCGGTCGATCGCCGGGGGGCCGTTCGAGCGGGGCGGGGTGCTCCGGAAGGCCGTTTCCGGTCCGAGCGGCCGTTTACGGTGCGGGCGGGCCGTTTCCGGTCCGAGCGGGGCGTTCCCGGTGCGGGCGGGGCGCCCTCCGTGGTGGTGCGGAGGGCGCCCGCTCGTGCGTCGGGGCGGCTCAGGCGCCGACCGCGGCCTTTCGCGGGGCCGGTTCCCGCAGTTCCGTCGTCGGCCGCGTCCGGCGGGTGAACAGCCGGTCCAGGCCGAGCGCGCCCGAGCCGGTGAAGACCAGCAGCAGGAGGGTCCAGCAGAACAGCGCGGAGGCCTCGCCGCCGTTCTCCATGGGCCACAGCGCCCCGGGCTGGTGGACCGTGAAGTAGGCGTACGCCATGGAGCCCGAGGCGACGAGCGCGGCGGCGCGGGTGCCCAGGCCGAGGAGGACCAGGCCGCCGCAGACCAGCTGGATCACGGCCGCGTACCAGCCCGGCCAGGTGCCGGCGTGGACCGTGCCGCCGTTCGTGCCGGAGGCGCCGCCGAGGACGCCGAAGAGCGAGGCGGCGCCGTGGCAGGCGAAGAGCAGGCCGACGACGATGCGGAACAGGCCGATCGCGTACGGGCGTGCGGTGTCGAGACGAGCGGACATGTGGGGGGGTGCTCCTTCGGTGTCGGTCGGGCGGCCGGTCCCGGGGGCGGGCCGGCCGGTGGGGGCGGCGGTACCGAATGAGCGACCCACGTTAGGCGTACCTAATCGATGCTTGCAAGTTCAACATTCGGCCATGGCCGACCGCCCGCCACCGGATCGGTTCCCGCCTCCACCGGATCGGTTCCCGCCTCCACCGGGTAGGTTCTCGCCTCGACCGGGTAGGTTCTCGCCTCGACCGGGTAGGTTCTCGCCTCGACCGGGTCGGTTCTCGCCTCCACCGGGTCGGTTCTCGCCCCCGCCGGGTCGGTTGCCGCCCCCACCGGATCGGTTCCCGCCCCCGCCGGTTCCGCCTCCGCCCCCGCCGCGCGCAGGACCGCTCTCGCCACCGCGTCCGCGTCCGACAGCGTGACCGAGTCCACACCCGGGCGGGCGCCCGCCGCGGTCACCCAGTGCACCCCTTCCGTGGGCACGCCGAACGCGAACCGCCGCGCATGGGGTGTGCCGTGACGGTCGATCAGGTGGTACGGCCGCGGTGTCACGTCCAGCCCTCCGGTGACGTATCCGTCGACCGTGTGCGGGCGGCACCGGCCGGTCCGCAGCAGCCGGGCCAGGAGGCCGTCGGCGGTGCGCCGCAGATCCGGTTCCGGAAGCCGGGCCTCGACGAGGGCGGTCACCCGGACGGCCGAGCCCGGCACGTCCGGCGAGTGCGCCCGCCAGGCCCCGTCCTCCTCGCGCACCTCCAGCCGGGGGCCCAGCACCTCCACCACCCCGGCCTCCACCAGCGCGGCCAGCTCCTCGATGCGGCGGCGGGGCGGGCCGATGGAGAGGAAGGCGTTGAGCGGCGTGTACCAGCGGTCGAGATGGTCCCGGCGGGAGGCGCCGGGGAGCCCTCCGTGGTCGACGACCAGCCGCAGTTCGTTGCGCAGGTCGCGCAGCACGTCCAGGGCCGCCTTCAGCGGCCCGCGCACATTGCCCCGCGCCGCCTCCTCCGCGTCCCGCCGCAGATACGCCAGCAGCCACTCCCGCCACCGCCCCGGGTCCGTGAACTCCTGCCCCGCGTACGGCCGCGAGATCCGCTCCCAGCTCCAGCGGTCGGCCCGCGCCACGCCGAACGCGTCGAGGACGGCGGCCTCCCGCCGGTCGCCGTGCGGGACGGCCAAGAAGCGGTCGGTGAAGCCCGGGTCCCCGAGGAGGGCCGAGTAGTAGACCGTCTCCACCTCCTTCGCCACCAGCGGCCATATCTCCGCCAGGAAGTCGGGCGCGTCACCGGAGTCCGCCCGTTTGCGGAAGCCCGAGACCACCTCCGGGGTGAGGACGAGCGGGACGTGGCGGCCGTAGGGGCCCTTGGCGTTGTCGCCGCGCGCCTGGTACGGCACGCCCCGCCGGGAGCCGGCGTACAGGCGCGGCTCGCGGCCGGAGGGCAGGTAGCGCAGCCCCCGGCCGGCGGTGACGAAGCGGCCGCCGCGCCCGGTCGTGAGCAGGGCCGTGTGGTCGAAGAAGTTCAGGCCCAGTCCGCGCAGCAGCACCGGTTCGCCGGGGCCGAGGGCGGAGAGGTCGACGTCGGCCGGGTTGGCCGGCGGGACGTGGCGCAGGCCGTGGCGGTCGGCGTGGGCGGCGTGACGCCGCTGGGCCGCGTCGGCGACGACCGGAAGGTGGCCCTGCGCGAGGACCACGGCGGCCAGCCCGCCCACGATCCGGCCGTCGTCCAGGGTGAGCGCCTGACGGCCGTCCGCGGCGTCGTCCAGCCGGACCGCGCGGGCCGCGTACGTCTCCACCCGCACCTCGGGCGGGGCCTGGCGGACGGTCCGCGCGAACACCCACTCCAGGTAGCGGCCGTAGTCGGCGCGGGTCGGGTAGTCGTCCGGGCCCAGGGTGCCGGCCGCCCACTCGTGCAGGCTGGGGCCGGGCCGGACGGGGCCCGCGCAGTCCACGCTGTCGTCGGTGAACAGCGTCACCTGGGAGGCCACGGTGTTCATCAGCAGCTCCCGCGACTGCGCCGTACGCCACACCCGGCCCGGTCCGGGCGGGGCCGGGTCGACGACGTGGACGGTCAGCCGCACCCCGGGCGGGAGCAGTTCCGGGGCGGAGGCGCAGAGGCGTTCCAGCACACTCGTGCCGCGCGGCCCGGCACCTACCAGGGCCACGGCGACCGACGCCGGTCGCGGGGTGTCGAGGGGCGACGCCGGTACCGCGTTCACTGAGGACAAAGGGGTGACTCCCGGGCGTGTGGGGCGCAATGGAGCGAGCCGTCGCACGCCTCCGCGGGGTCCGGTGGGCCCCAGGGAAGCGGACGGTCCGCCTCATCATGCCCTCGGGTGCCACGGAAGCCAACGCGCGTCCCACTGGCCCCGGTTGTCCCGCTCAGGAGGTCAAGTCGGACTCCTCCACGGTTGTCAGCCCGCCCTTCTCCCGCGCGTGCTCCAGCCGCAGCCGGGCCGAACGCCCGTTCAGCGTCAGGGTCATGAGCTGGTTGCCGAACCAGGGCCCGCCGGTCTTGCGCCAGTCCACGACCGGCCGGGGGCAGCGCCCGTGCCGTGCGAGCCGGCGTCCGAGGGCGCGGGCCGGGGCGCTCCAGCCGATGCGGAAACCGAGCCGGATCGACAGGGGGATGGAGTTGTGGACGGGCGAGCAGGTGAGCTGGAGCACCCGCGCGTCCGGCGCGGCCGCCCGCCACCGCGGCTCGGCCACGTACGCGTGGTGCACGTCCCCGGACAGGACGAGCACGCTCGCCGGCGCCTGCGGTCCCGAACCGACCGCGGCGAGCAGCTCGGCGAGCGCGGTGAAGGAGGTGGGGAACGCGGCCCAGTGCTCCAGGTCGGCCGCCCGCCGCACCTTCTCCGAGAACCGCGCCCACCGCGGGCCCCGCTCCCCCCGGCACAGGGCCGCGTTCCACGCCTCGGCGTCGTGCACCAGGTGCGGCAGCAGCCAGGGGAGGGAGGAGCCGACGAGGAGGTGGTCGTAGGAGCCGGGCTCGTCCAGGGCCTGTTCGCGCACCCACGTGGCCTCGCCCGGGTCGAGCATCGCCCGCCCGCCCTCCTCCAGCACGCGCGCCGCCCTGCTGTCCACCATCAGCAGCCGGACGCGCCCGAAGTCGCGCCGGTAGCTCCAGCGCACGGAGGCGGGGTCGTCGTCCGCCCGGTGGGCGAAGTCGCGCAGGGCGTCGGTGCCGTCGGGGGCGTCCCGTACGGTCGTGTAGAGCGGGTCGGCGGCGAGTTCGGCCGGGGAGAGGTTGCCGATGTGCTGGTGGACCCAGTACGACATCAGGCCGCTCAGGATCCGCTCGCGCCACCAGGGGGTGGCCCGCATGTCGGCGAGCCAGGCGGCGGAGGTGTTCCAGTCGTCGATGACGTCGTGGTCGTCGAAGATCATGCAGCTGGGGACGGTGGACAGCAGCCAGCGGACGTTGGGGTCGAGCCAGGACTCGTAGTAGAGCCAGGTGTACTCCTCGTAGTCCGCGACCTCGGCGCCCGGCGGCTCGGCCACGTCGCGGCGGGTCGCCAGGCGCCGCTGGGTCGCGTCGGAGGTCTCGTCGGCGTACACCTGGTCACCGAGCAGCAGCAGGACGTCGGGCCGCTCGCCCTCCGGGTCGGCCGCGATGCGCGCGGCCAGACTGTCCAGGGCGTCGGGGCCCACGGGGTCCTTCTCGTCGGCCGGGGGCGCCGCCCACCGGCAGGAGCCGAAGGCGACGCGCAGCCCGTCGTCGCCGGCCGGGGTGCGGATGACGGACGGCGGCTGGCGCGCGTCGGGCGGCGGCCACACGGGGGTGCCGTCCAGGAGCACCTCGTACGCGGTCGCGGTGCCCGGGGTCAGCCCGGTCACCGGGACCAGGGCGTAGTGGTGCCCCGCCACCTGGAAGGTGCCGGCCGTGCCGCCGGCGCCGTCCGCGCACCGCACCTCGGCGACGCACGGACGGCTCGCCTCGACCCAGATGGTCGCGGACGAGCCGTCGGTGTACCTCAATAGGGGTCCCAGCCGTAGTCCGGCCACGTGATCGCCTCCTCCGTCGCTCCGTACGGTACGGAACGACGGCGGCCGCGGGCGAGGTTCCGACGCCGAATTCCGGCCGGACGGCGCCGGAAGGACTCCGTAGGGGTGCGGTGCGGTGCGTCGCCGGGTGCGGGCGGTGCGTGGCTTGTCGCGCGGTTCCCCGCGCCCCTGAGGTGCGTGCGGTGCACGTCCCCGAAGGGGGCGCGGGGAACCGCGCGGTCGGCCGCCGGCGACCCGCGGGCCGCGTCGCGCGGGGACCGGGCGGGTCGGCCCGGTGCCGGGAATCGGGTGGGGCCGCCGGGATCAGCAGGCGGAGAGGTAGCTCGTCAGCGCGCTCTTCTCGGCCGAGTCGACCGAGAGGCCGTAGTAGTACTTCACCTGGACCCAGGCGCGGACGTAGGTGCAGCGGTAGGACGTGACGGACGGCATCCAGGTGGCGGGGTCCTGGTCGCTCTTGGCCTGGTTGACGTTGTCGGTGACGGCGATGAGCTGCGGGCGGGTCAGGTCGTTGGCGAACGCCTGGCGCTGGGCGGTGGTCCAGGAGTCGGCGCCGGAGTCCCAGGCCTCGGCGAGCGGCACGAGGTGGTCGATGTCCAGGTCGGAGGCGGCGGTCCAGGTGGCGCCGTCGTAGGGGGAGTACCAGCTGCCGCTGGTGGCGGCACAGGCGGAGTCCTGGACGACGCTCGTGCCGTCCCGCTTCAGGACGACCTCGCGCGTGTTGCAGGTGCCGGACTGCGTGATCCAGTGCGGGAAGAGGTCGCGGTCGTAGCCGGTGCGGTCCTCGGTGGCCACGGTGAGCGAGGCGAGGTAGGTGCGGGCGGTGGCGGCGCTGACCGGGGTCGGCAGGGCCGCGGAGGCGGTGGGGGAGTTGAACAGCGCGACGGAGGCTATGAGGCCGGTGAGCGACGCGAGTATGCTGGCCCGTCGACGCGCGTAGACCTTCGACATGCGTGACATGCGAACTCCCTTGGGGGTGTGGGGCGTTGGGGTGCGAGCGAGTGAATGCTCGTGGCGCCGCGTTGCGGGGGGATGTGCGCGCGGTAAGAAGCTAGTGACGCGTACATGACAAGACAAGGTGTGTGACATGACTTTCACGCCCGCCGGGCCGGCCTGAAAGTCACGTAGTATGGGCGGCGCAGAAGGGGAGTAGCTCTTCGCCGGACCGTCGACACACTGCTCAGCTCGTCCCTCGGGACAGCCGAGCCGGCGCCCGGAGGCAGACCCGTGAGCGGGCCGGCCAGCGAGACCTTCGGCAAGCAGTGCACACCTGTGTCCCACGGCACAGGTGCCGTGTGTGCTGCCGTGCCGAGGCGTCTTCGAGCGAAGGAAGCAGCACTCTCGGTGGGGCGGCCCCGACCGATTGAGGACCCTTGATCAGCCTGACCGTGACGGCGCTCGTCTTCGGCGTCGTCTTCCTCGCCGAACTGCCGGACAAGACCGCCCTCGCCGGCCTCGTCCTCGGCACCCGCTACCGCGCCTCCTACGTATTCGCCGGCGTCGCCGCCGCCTTCACGCTGCACGTCGTCCTCGCCGTGGCCGCCGGCAGCGTGCTCACCCTGCTCCCGCAGCAGATCGTGCACGCGCTGACCGGTGTGCTCTTCCTGGGCGGCGCCGCGGTGCTGCTGATGAAGAAGGACGAGGGCGAGGAGGAGATCCGCAAGCCGGAGAACCAGTCCTTCTGGAAGGTCTCCGGGGCGGGCTTCATGCTCATCCTGGTCGCCGAGTTCGGCGACCTCACCCAGATCATGACGGCGAACCTCGCCGCCCGCTACGACGACCCGCTCTCCGTCGGCCTCGGTGCGGTCCTGGCGCTGTGGGCGGTGGCCGGCCTCGGCATCGTCGGCGGCAAGGCCCTGATGAAGCGGGTGCCGCTGAAGCTGATCACCCAGATCGCGGCCGTGCTGATGCTGGGCCTCGGCGTGTGGAGCCTGTGGGAGGCGGTCGCGGGGTGAGGCCGGGGGTTCCGGGCGCCCGGCCCCGGGTACACGGCCCCGGGCGCCCGGGGCCGTGTGACGGTGCTGGGGCGGGTCGGGTGGTGCCTGTCGCGTACGGCACGGGCCGGCTCCCGTACGGCGTGGCGGCCGGTGTGCCGGCGGGCGGGGGAGCGAACGGAAAGTGAACGCTTCCCGGGGGGAGTGGCGTCAGGCCCGTATTGTTTTGTACCGTAGGGAAACAAAGTGGCTCCCGCCCGTTTTCCCTGACCGGCGGGCGGGGCCGCCTTGTTCCCCCGGGGGACCGGCCTGAGCGTCCCCCGTCCCTGCCTGGAGTCGCCGATGCCGGCCGCCGCGTCCGCCACCGTCCTGACCGCCCGTGCCCTCCTCCTCGACATGGACGGCACCCTCGTGAACTCGGACGCCGTCGTCGAGCGCGTCTGGCGGCGCTGGGCCGAACGGCACGGTCTGGACGGCGACGAGGTGATGAAGGTCGTGCACGGCCGCCAGGGGTACGCGTCGATGGCCGTACTGCTGCCCGGCCGGCCCATGGAGCGGAACCTCGCGGACAACGCGCGGATGCTGGCGGAGGAGACCGCCGACCTGGAGGGCGTGGTACCGGTCCCCGGGGCGCCCGGGTTCCTCGCCTCGCTGCGGGACGTTCCGCACGCGCTGGTGACCTCGGCGGACGTCGCACTGTCCACGGCCCGGATGGCCGCCGCGGGGCTCCCCCTGCCCGAGGTCCTGATCACCGCGGAGTCGGTGGGCGCCAGCAAGCCGCACCCGGAGGGCTTCCTCAAGGGCGCGGCGGAGCTGGGCGTCGACCCGGCGGAGTGCGTGGTGTTCGAGGACTCCGGGGCGGGGATCGCCGCCGGGCGGGCGGCCGGGATGCGGGTCGTCGGCGTCGGGCCGCGGGCGGTGGCGCACCGGCCTGACGTGGTGGTGCGGGACCTGACCCGGGTGCGGGTCGAGGTCGCCGCGGAGGGTGTCCGGATCCACGTCACCGGGGTCCGGGGCTGAGGCCGTCACCGGGGTCCGGCGCTGAGACCCGGCCCGGCGGCCGGCCTCACGGCTCCTTGGTCTCCGCCTCCAGCTTCGCCCGCGTGGCCGCCCCGTACACGCCCAGTTCCTCCCCCTGGATCCCCCGCGCCCACTGGAAGTTCCGCAGCGCCTCCTCGACCCTGCCGGTGAAGACGCCGTTCACGTCGTCGTTGTAGAGGTACAGCTGCCTCAGCCGCAGCTGGAGCTCGGTGACCTCGGGCCCCCGGTCCCCGCGCTGCAGCACGGTGGCCGCGGGGCTGCTGTCGGCCTCGTCTCCCTCGTCGGCGCCGCTCTCCGGGGTCAGGGAGCCCGTGGCCTCCGCGGTCGGCGTACTCGGGCTCGGCTCGGCCGTCTCGGACGCGGACGGCGAGGCGCTCGAGGCCGACGGCGACGGCGAGGAGCTCTCGCTCTCGGACGGGGACGGGGAGGCGCTGGACGCCGAGGGGGACGCGGAGCGGCTCGCCGGCGCCGACGCGGCCGCCGTGCTCCGCGAGGTGTCCGGTACGGCCGCCCGTACGTCGTCGGCGGCGGAGCCGTCGCGGCTCGGCGTCTCGTAGGAGAACAGCCCGCTCGCGAACCCGGCCGCCGCCACGACGGCCACGGCCGCACCGGCACAGGCGACCAGCAGCGTCCGCCGGCGTCGCCCGTGCGGCCGCTCGTCGTCGACGGGGACGTACGCGGTGTTCCCGTCGGCGTCCACCGCCTCGAACAGACTCAGGTCGGTGGCGCTCGGCTCCGAGGCCGCCGGGGCGAGGGGCGTGGGCAGTGCCGCGGCCGACGGCTCACGGCGGCCGGCCGGGTCCACCGCCCGCAGGGTCATCGTCGCCTCGGAGGCGGACGGCCCGGGCACGGTCGCGTCGGAGGTCGTGGGCGGGGCCGCGGTCGCGTCGGTGACCGAAGGGAGAGCCCTGGTCGGGTCGGCGATCGAGGGGAGAGCCCTGGTCGCGTCGGACGCCGACGGCAGGGGCGCGGTCGCGTCGGCGACGGAGGGGAGAACCCTGGTCGCGTCGGAGACCGGCGGCACGGGCGTGGTCCCGTCGGACACCCGCGCTTGCGGCACGGTCCCGTCCGGGATCCGCGGCAGGGGCATGGTCACGTCGGCCGGCGTGGACGCCTCCGCCGCGCCCTGGCCGGCCCCGGGAGCCCGGCCGGTCCCCGCGCTGTCCGCGCCGCCCCCGCCCTGCCCGTTCCGTCCGCCCGGCCCGCTCCCCGCGTCCGCGCCGCCCCACGCGGACGCGGTCGCCGCGTTCGCCGTGCTTCCGGCACCCGCCGTCAGGCTTCCGGCACCCGCCGTCACGCTTCCGGTGCCCGCCGTCGGGCCCCCAGTGCTGCCTGCGCCCTCAGTGCTGCCTGCGCTGCCAGTGCTGCCTGCGCTGCCAGTGCTGCCTGCGCCGCCAGTGCCGCCTGCGCCCTCTGGGCCGGCCGCACCCTCCGTGCTCTCCGCGAGTTCGACGTACGGCCGTATGCGCAGCGGATCGAAGTCCTCCGCCGCGGCCGCCTCCGCCTCGCGGGTGTCGCGCAGGGCCTCGGACGCCCGCAGGGCGCAGCCGCACGAGGGCGTGTTGTCCGCCGCGCGGAGCGTTCCGCACTCCGGGCACGGAAGCCCGTGCTGGCCGGGCCGCGGTCGCTCGCGCCGCCCCATCGGTTCGTCCACCTGTTCGTTCCCTCCCCATGCGAACTTCAGAGATTATGCAGATCCTCCACACAAGTTCTCGCCCGCGACCCCCGGAACCGGCGGTTCCGAAAGGACTCGGGAGGCCATAACGGGACACACCGATCACGATGGAAGGTGTCACGTGAGCCTCGGGAGGCATCCATGGCCTTGGACGCGCACGCCAGGACCGGGGATCCACGGGATCCGCGAGAGGAGCATGTTTCCGGCAACGTCCTCGTCTCCATCGGCGCGCTGCTGCTCGGCATGCTGCTGGCCGCCCTGGACCAGACGATCGTGTCCACCGCGCTGCCCACGATCGTCAGCGAACTCGGCGGCATGGAGCACCTGTCCTGGGTGGTCACGGCGTACCTGCTGGCGTCGACGGCGGCGACCCCGCTGTGGGGGAAACTGGGCGACCAGTACGGGCGCAAGAGGCTGTTCCAGACCGCGATCGTGATCTTCCTGCTGGGTTCGGCGCTGTGCGGAACGGCGCAGGACATGCCGCAGCTCATCGCCTTCCGGGCGGTACAGGGCCTGGGCGGCGGCGGGTTGATGGTGCTGTCGATGGCGATCGTCGGCGACCTCGTGCCGCCGCGTGAACGCGGCCGGTACCAGGGGCTGTTCGGCGCCGTATTCGGCGCCACCAGCGTCCTCGGCCCGCTCCTCGGCGGCCTGTTCACCCAGCATCTGAGCTGGCGCTGGGTCTTCTACGTCAACCTCCCCGTCGGGGTCGTCGCGCTCGCCGTCGTCGCGGCCGTCCTGCACATCCCGCGCAGGGCGACGAAGCACGTCATCGACTACCTCGGCACGTTCCTCATCGCCGCCGTCGCCACCTGCCTGGTCCTCGTGGCGTCCCTCGGCGGCACCACCTGGGGCTGGGGATCGCCGCAGACCGTCGGCCTCGCCGTGCTGGGCGTCGTGCTCGCCGTCGCGTTCGTGGCCGTGGAGCGGAAGGCGGCCGAACCCGTCCTGCCCCTGAAGCTGTTCAGCGTCCGGACCTTCACCCTCTCCGCGGTCATCAGCTTCATCGTCGGCTTCGCGATGTTCGGCGCGATGACCTACCTGCCCACCTTCCTCCAGGTCGTGCACGGCGTCTCGCCGACCATGTCCGGCGTGCACATGCTGCCCATGGTGGCCGGTCTGCTGCTGTCGTCGACGGTGTCCGGGCAGATCGTCAGCCGCACCGGCCGCTGGAAGGTCTTCCCGGTCCTGGGTACCGCCGTGACGGCCCTCGGCCTGCTCCTCCTCCACCAACTCGACGCGGACAGCCCCACCTCGGAGATGAGCGCGTACTTCCTCGTCTTCGGCGCGGGCCTCGGTCTGGTGATGCAGGTGCTGGTCCTCATCGTGCAGAACGCGGTGTCCTACGAGGACCTGGGCGTCGCCACCTCCGGCGCGACCTTCTTCCGCTCCATCGGCGCGTCCTTCGGCGTCGCGATCTTCGGCACGGTCTTCGCGGGCCGCCTCGGCGACAAGCTCGCGGACGCCTTCCGGGGCGTCGACCCGCCGCCCGGCGTCTCGGCCGGCGCGCTGGAGGCCGACCCGCGCCTCATCGGCGGCCTGCCGCCCGCCCTGCGCCCGCCGGTCCTCGACGCGTACGCGTCCTCCATCACGGACGTCTTCCTGTACGCCGCCCCCGTCGCCTTCCTCGGCTTCGTCCTCGCCTGGTTCCTGCGGGAGGACCGGCTGCGCGGCTCGGTCACCGCACCGGACGCCACCGAGACCCTCGCCAGCAACCCCGTCGAGCGGTCGTCGTACGACGAGGTGTGCCGGGCGCTGTCCGTCCTCGGCACCCGGGAGGGCCGCCGCGAGATCTACCGGAGGATCACCGCCCGGGCCGGCTACGACCTCCTCCCGGCCGCCAGTTGGATGCTGCTGCGGATCAAGCGGTACGGCAGTGTCGAGCCCGGCATGCTCGCCGAGCGCACCAACGTCCCGCTGCCCGCGGTCCTGGAGGCCGCCCGCCAGATCGAGGAGCGCCGCCTCGCCCGGCGTGAGGGCCTGGACCTCCTGCTGACCCCCCGGGGCCACGAGGTCGCCGGACGCCTCTCCCGGGCCCGCGAGGAGTCGCTGGCCGAGCTCCTCGGCGACTGGTGGGGCCCCGACCGCCCCACCGACCTGTCCCGCCTGGTGACGGAACTGAACGAGGAACTGTGCGGCTCGGACCGCGAACAGCCCCACGACATGCGGCCGGTGATTCGGCTCGGGTGAGGGCGTGCGGGTGTGAGGGCGCGAGGGCGTGCGGGCGTGCGGGCGTGAGGGCGTGAGGGTGTGGAGGTGTGCGGGGCGTGAGGGTGTGCGGGGCGTGCGGGCGTGCAGGCGTGCGGGCGTGCGGGCGTGCAGGCGTGAGGGTGTGCGGGGCGTGCGGGCGTGCAGGCGTGCAGGCGTGAGGGTGTGCGGGGCGTGCGGGCGTGCGGGCGTGCAGGCGTGAGGGTGTGCGGGGCGTGCGGGCGTGCGGGCGTGCGGGCGTGCAGGCGTGAGGGTGTGCGGGGCGTGCGGGCGTGCGGGCGTGCAGGCGTGAGGGTGTGCGGGGCGTGCGGGCG
>NZ_JBHWKO010000001.1:10348-151698 GCF_042731035.1 Streptomyces sp. NPDC059895 | reverse complement strand
GTGCGGGCGTGCGGGCGTGCGGGCGTGCAGGCGTGAGGGTGTGCGGGGCGTGCGGGCGTGCGGGCGTGCAGGCGTGAGGGTGTGCGGGGCGTGCGGGCGCGGACACGCGGAGCGCGGGCGAGGGGGGTGCCGTCGCGTGGGGCGCGGGTGAGCCCGCCGTACGGCGCCTCCCCGGCCAGGCGCGTGCGGAGGGAGCCGGACCGGGAGCCGGACCGGGAGCCGGACCGGGAGCCGGACCGGGAGCCGGACCGGGAGCCGGGCGCCGTTTGTCCGGCGCCGTCCGGGCAACCCGAATCGTGAACCGGCCCGAGGGGCCGACACATCGGAAGGCAACCATGTCCACAGGCGTGATCATCGCTCTGATCGTGATCGTGGCGGCCGTCATCGCCGTCGCGGCCGTCCTGGCCGTGCGGGCCCGAGGGTCGCAGTCAGGACGCAGCCTGAAGCAGCGCTTCGGGCCCGAGTACGACCGGGCCGTCGCCCGGCACGACGGTGACGTCAAGGCGGCCGAGCGGGAACTCGGCACCCTCGTGGAGCGGCACGGCGGCCTGCGCGAGCGGCCGCTGGAGCCCGCGGAGCGCGAGCGGTTCGAGGCCGCCTGGACGGCCGCGCAGGAGCGCTTCGTCGACTCGCCCCGCGAGGCGGTCGCCGAGGCCGACCGACTGCTCGCCGACGTGGCCGGCGCCCGGGGCTTCCCGGCCGGCACGCAGTACGAGGAGCAGGTCGCCGCGCTCAGCGTGCACCACGCGCGCCACGTGCACGGCTACCGGCGTGTGCACCAGGTCGCCCGCTTCCACACGGACGGCGGCGCCCGCAGCGGCCAGGCACCGGGCACCGAGGACCTGCGGTCCGCCCTGGTCGAGGCCCGTGCCCTCTTCGACGACCTGCTGGCCGACGGCCGGTCCGACTCCGGCCGCCACGCACTGACCCGGCCGGCGAGCCGGGAGACCAAGGCCCGCGAGGGCCACCACATGCCGTGGGGCTTCCACCGGCATCAGACGAAGCAGGGGTGAGAAGGATGCCCGACGTGACACCGAGCGGCGACGACCGACGCGGAACGCGGCCCGACCAGCGGGCCGACCTCCCCGACCAGCAGGACACCGAGGCCGGGCGGACCGGCAGCCGCGCCCAACAGCAGTCCGAGTGGATCGAACGCGGCGAGCGCACGTCCGTCGTGGGCGGCGGCCGGCAGGCGCCGGCGACGGCGGCGGAGCGGCGGGGCGCCTTCGCCGAGATGAGCGGCGACGCCCGGGACGAGACGATCGGCGACGTGCGGGAAGCGCGGAACGCCCGTGAGGCCCGCGAGGCCAGGGAGATCAGGAGCGCCCGGGAGGCCAGTGGCGCCGGAGAGGGGAACGCGATGAGGGGCGGGGCGACGACCGGGACCGGCGCGCACGAGAACGAGGACGCCTACGCCGGCCGGGACGCCTACGCCGGCCAGGGCCCGTACGGCGGCGGGGACACGTACGGCGAGCAGGGCCGCACCGGTGCCCACGCCCTCCCCGGCACCGAGGCGGGATCGTCCGCCGCGGCCGGCACCGCCACCCCGGCGGGCCCGTCCGAGCGGACCGCCCAGGCCGCCCCGCACACCGCGTCCTCGCTGCTCCCGGGCGACCAGTGCGACAAGCTCACCGCGCGCATCCAGCACGCGGTCGCGGAGTTCGTCGACCGTCCCCACGACGCCGTCGAGGAGGCGGACCACGTCCTGGAGGAGCTGACCGCGTCCTTCACCGACGCCATGAACCGCCGCCGCCGTACCCTGCGCGGTTCCTGGCAGCTCGCGGACGACACCCGGGGCGGCGACCGCGACACGACCGCCGACACCGAGCAGCTCCGGCTGGCCCTGCGGGACTACCGCGAGCTCACGGAACGGCTGCTGCACATGTGACGACGGCCCGCGCGGCCGGCGCACGGCCCGCTCAAGCACGGCCCGCTCACTCGGCCCGCGTGCCCTCGGCCGCCGCCCGGCGCTCCCGCCACTCCCGTACGACCGTCTCGACGTCGTACGGCTTCATACCCAGCGGGGGGCCGGGCGGCGGCTTGAACATCATGTCCCGCAGCTTGACGTTGACGTCCGTGATGATCTTCCGGACGAGGCGTTCCGAAGGGGCCGCGTACGCCGCCGCGAGCGCGTCCTCCGCCTCCTTGCGCAACGCGAGCGCCGGTGGAAGCACCGAGAGCCCCTCGCGCGCCATCTTGCGCCTGATCCACCACAGTTCGTCGTACGAACTCTCGATCTCCGGGGCCAACGGTCTGCCCGCGCCCGGGAGTTGATCGAACTCGCCCCGCCGCTCCGCGTCCCGGATCTGCTTGTCCACCCAGGACTCGAACGGAACGCCGGGTGGCTTTCGCTCGGTCATGGGTCCATTGTGCCGGACGGCACGGCCCCGGGCGATTTAGTATGCGGCCGCTGCACAAAGGTCACACAGCCACCGTCGGACACCTCACGAGGAGCGCACGTGCTCGAACTCACCATGGCCACCGTCTCGGGGACGGAAGAGGGTGCCACGGCCGGCATGCTCATGGCCGACGCGCCCAGCGAGCCGGGGGCCGTGCTGCGGGTGGGCCGGGACGCGTCCGTCTGCCGCCTCGTGACACCCGAGGACTGGCTGTTCGTCTCCCGGGTCCATCTGGAGTTCCTGTGCGGACCCGAGGGCGTCTGGCAGGTCACCTGGCTGCGCGGTTCCCAGCCGGACCCGTCCTCCGAGGTGCGGCTGGTGGTCGGGGAGTACGCCCAGACCATCGCGTACGGCGGCACCGTGCAGCTGCCGCGCGGCGGCGCCGGCGAGATCATCGTCGTGGACCGCACCGGGCCGCGCAGCGTCAACGTGGGCTTCTACCACGAGGCGTAGCCTTCGCAGGCCCGGCCCGGCCCGGCCCTCACGCCAGGACGCGGGCCAGTGCGAACCCGTCGTACCCCTTGGAGCCCACGGTCTGGATCGCCGTACCGCTCAACCTGGGGTGCGCGCCGATGAGTTCGATGGCGGACCGGGTGCCGAGGACGTCCCCCGCGTCGCTGCCGGCGTCGGCCACCCGGCCGCCGCGGACGACGTTGTCGACGACGATGAGGCTCCCCGTGCTGGTGAGCCGCAGGGCCCACTCCAGGTAGTGGGCGTTGTTGACCTTGTCGGCGTCGATGAAGACCAGGTCGAACGGGGGCGGGTTCTCGTCGGCCAGCCGCGGCAGCGACTCCAGGGCCGGGCCCACCCGCACCTCCACCTGCTTGTCGAGTCCGGCCCGCGCGATGTTGCGGACGGCGACCTCCGCGTGCCGAGGGTTGTACTCCAGCGAGATCAGCCGGCCGTCCGCCGGGAGCGCGCGGCCCAGCCAGATCGTGCTGTACCCGCCGAGCGTGCCGATCTCCAGGATCGTGCGCGCGCCCTGGATCTCGGCGAGCAGCCGGAGGAGCTTGCCCTGGGTCGCCGTGACGTTGGCCTGCGGGAGCTCGGCGGCCTCGCTGTCGCGCAGCGCGGCCTCGGTCACCTCGTCGTCCGGGGCGAGGTGGGTGGTGAAGTAGGCGTCGACGGCGTCCCATACGTGCGACTCGCTCATGCGCTCTGCCTCTCGTGTACCTGACGTATCCGTGACCTGCGTGGACCATCCCGTTAGGAGCGCTAACTACTATGCCAACGGCGCCGGTTGCCCCCGGGTTCCCCGTCCGCCGCGCCTCACGGGTTTCCCCGGCCGGGCCAATTCAGCCGTTCGGCCCAGAACGCGGCGAGGCGGGCGGCAGCGGCGGCAGCGGGGGCGCCGCGGGCCGGGGAGGGGGCGCGGGCCGGGGAGGGGTCGTGGGTCGGGGAGGCGCCGCCGGGCGCGCGGGCCGGGCGCCCCGGTCCCGTCGCGCCCCCGCGTACCGCCGGCGCACCCGTCCCCGGCGCACGCCGAGCACCACCGCCCCCGTCACCGACGCCGCGGCCGCACCGGCGACCGTCAGCAGCCACACCGGCGCCCCGCCCACCGTGAGCAGCCGGTTCTCGTAGACGACCTGCCGGAACGCCGTGTCCTTCGCCGTGCGGCGCAGCTCGTGGTCCGCCGAGATCGACGACGGCACCGGGAACTCCTGCACCAGGGCCGTCAGGAACGGCGTGCCGTCCGCGAGCGCCCCGAGCGGCCCCGCCGTCGTGCCGACCCGCCCCGCGAACGTCACCCGGGGCCGCTCCCCGCCGATCCGCGACACCGGCTCCATTCGGTGGCCGGCCAGGACGTACAGGCTC
Organism: Streptomyces sp. NPDC059895; assembly: GCF_042731035.1. Taxonomy (NCBI): domain Bacteria; kingdom Bacillati; phylum Actinomycetota; class Actinomycetes; order Kitasatosporales; family Streptomycetaceae; genus Streptomyces; species Streptomyces sp. NPDC059895. The sequence goes on along the minus strand of NZ_JBHWKO010000001.1, from coordinate 147,484 downwards.
AGCGACTGCGGGGTGGCGGCGAGCCGGGACAGCCGCATCGGATAGACGAGGGTGTCACTGGCGAAGCTCAGGTGGAGCGGCTCCAGGTCGCCGCGCAGCGGGACGCCGGCGGTCTGCGGGGCCAGCCGTACCGCCACGTACTCCCAGCGCCGGTCGACGTACGGCTGGAGCGCCGTCTCCAGGCGCGGCGGGAGGGCGAAGCCGTTGTCGCCCAGCCAGCCGTCCAGGGCGGCCGGGTCGGTGGCCGTCAGCCGGGCCACGTCGAACGGCCCGAGCCGCTCGCGCCCCACCACGCCCACCCCGGGCGCGGCGCCCGGCGGCGGAGGGGCCGCCCCCGCGTCGTCGTCGCCCGTCGTCAGCGGCCAGTCGCCGTCCTGCGGCCAGAAGTGGTAGCGGGTGCGCTCCTCGGGGGCCGTGGCCTCGGCCAGCTGGGAGAACACCTCCGGGTCGCCGAGCCGCACGCTCGCCCGGTGCGGCACCGGCATGATCCAGGCGGCCCGGTCGGCGTCCCCCGTGACCGAAAGCCCCATGACGATCTGCTCCCGCTGCCCGTCCCAGCGCACCGCGGAGACCTCCCGGCCCACCGCGACCTGCTGCTCGTCGCCCGGGACCAGCGCGCCGCAGCCGCAGGCGTACGCGGGGGCGACGAGGGAGCCGAGCTGGGTCGCGAGGAGCGCGAGGAGCAGAGCCGTCAACCGCCCCCGCCACACCCTCCGCCACATCCTCCGCGACACCCCCGGCCATACCCCCCGAACGTGCCGTTCCCGCAGGAAACCGACCATGTCGCGCAGCCCCTCCGTCACTGGTCACCGCCTGTGGACCTACGACGGTACGAGCGAAGATCCGGTTCCGTCCGGCGGTGTCCGCGCTGTGACCCAGATCGCACCCCGCGGAGGCAACCCTCCCCCCGGCGCACTATCGTCTTCCGGACAAAAGGAGAGCGGACGTCAGGTGAAAACGGGGTGGCCTGCGTCCCTGTCCGGGGGTGGTGCGAGCCTCATAGGGTTCGCGAAGAACACCTCACGCGTGTGACGCGTGGGACGAACGGGGCGGGAGGCCGACGAGGCGTGGCGAATGCGGAGCACAGCGGACGGCCGGCGGAACCCTTCGGGGCGACGACGGTCGACACGGCGAGGGCGCGTCTGCGCATGGCCCGCCTCGGCCTGTGGCTGGCGGCGGCGGTCCTCGCCGTCCGGCAGCTGGCCGTCGTCCTCGGCACCCCGCGCGGAGAGCGGCTGACGGACCTGGAGACCTGGGTCGGACCGGACGGCGTCCTGCACGTCAACGGTTCGCTCTACGACTCCACCCGCTTCACGGGCACCCCCTTCGGCGGGCTCGTCCTCAAACCCCTCACGCGCGCCGCCGAGCAGGCCCTCGGCTGGGGCTGGACCTTCGGCACGCTGCTGCTGGTCGTGGCCCTGGGCCTGGTCGCGGCGCGCGCCCTGCCGCAGCCGGTCAGCAGACGCACCTCGCTGCTCGCCGCGCCCGTCGCGATCGTGCTGCTGATGCTGTCGCTGCCCGTGCGCAACACGCTCTGGCTCGGCCAGACCAGCATCATCCCGGTCCTGCTGGTCCTGCTCGGCTGCCTCGTCGTGCGGGGGCAGCGGGCGGGCGGCGTGCTCATCGGCGTCGCGGCGGCGCTCCAGCCGACGGTCCTCCTCTTCGTGCCCCTGCTCTGGTTCACCGGCCGCCGGCCCGCCGCCCTCGTCACCGGCGGCACCTTCGCCGCCTCCACGCTGCTCGCCTGGGCGGCGATGCCGCACGACTCGTACACCTACTGGGTCCACCACATGGCGGGCGTCGGCCTCGGCGGCGAGGCGGACGCCCTCGCCAACCAGTCCCTGCACGGCGCCCTGCTCCGCCTCGGCCTCTCCGGCCCGCTGGAGATCGTCCTCTTCCTGGCCCTGGGCGCGACGGTCGCCGTGCTCGGCGTGCGGCGGGCCGTGCGGTACGCCCGCGACGGCCAGCTGCTGCTGGCGGTGGCCCTCACCGGCTGCGCGGCGATCGCCGTGTCCCCGACCACCTGGCAGCACCAGCTCCTGTGGGTCCTCCTCGCGGTCGTCGGCCGCGTCGGCCGGCGCGCCTCCGACCGCTACGTCTGGCCGGTCGCCGTGGTCCTGGTGATGACGCTCCCCGCGCGGATGATGCTGCCGAACGTGCCGGCGCTGCACCCCGTCCGGGACAACGCGGTGCTGCTCGCGGCGGTGGCCGCGGCGACGGTCGTGCCCTTCCTCTCCCGGACGTCGGAGCACTACCGCACACCCGTCCCCACCGAGTACGCCGCCCCCGTCCCGGCCCGCTGGAAGCACGTCCCCCTGCTGCCGTTCCTGCGCCGCGTCCTCACCCGCCCCAACCTCCTCCTGGAGCTGCTGCTGATCCGCGTGACGTACGCGGCCTACCAGCAGGTCCGGCTGGCGGCGACCGGCGGCCGCGAGCGGGCGGAGGCGCACGGCCAGGAGATCCTCGACCTCGAGGGCGTCCTGCGCATCGACATCGAGCACACGGTCAACCACTGGGTGGTGGGCGTCGACTGGCTGCGCCACTTCTTCGACTTCTACTACGAGTCCTTCCACTTCGTGGTGCCGCTGTCCGTCCTCGCCGTCCTGTACTGGCGGCGCCCGGTCGACTACCGCTGGGCCCGCGCGTCCCTCGGCTTCGCCACCCTCCTCGCCCTGCTCGGCTTCTGGCTGTACCCGCTGGCCCCGCCCCGCCTGATGCCCGCCCTGGGCATCATCGACACGGTCCACGGCGTCCAGGACTTCTCCCAGCCGGACTACGGCAGCCTGACCGCCCTGACCAACCAGTACGCGGCCATGCCCTCGCTGCACTTCGGCTGGTCGCTGTGGTGCGGACTGGTCATCGCGCTCGTGGCGCCGAAGTGGTGGATGAAGGCGCTGGGCCTCCTCCACCCGCTGTTCACGGTGTCCGCGATCGTCGCCACCGGCAACCACTGGGTCCTGGACGCGGCGGGCGGCGCGGTCGTCGTCCTGGCCGGGTTCGGCCTGGCGTACCTGCTCCAGGGCCCCCGGGCACGGGCGACGGTGATCCCGAGGCAGGCCGTGGCCGCCCCGTCGGTGCCGGAGAAGGACCGGACGCCGAGCTGATCAGCGCCCGGTCGGGCCCGAGTGATCACCGTCCTCGGGCCCCTCTGGTCGTGCTCAGGTCACGCGAGGCGTCTAACCTCCTGTGCGGGAGGACTGATGTTCGGAGGAAACGTGCGGAGGGTGCTGGCCGGCGCCGCGGCCGCCGCTGTCGTGGTGCTGTGCGGGGCGGCGGCCTGCTCGGGCCAGGACGCGGACACGAAGGAGGCGAAGAAGGGGGCCGCCGTCCCCTACGACGAGCTGAGGGCCCTCACCTTCAAGGACGGCGAGGTGCCCGACGTCCATGACACCCCGGTCCAGGAACCCAGCCCCAGGATGAGCGAACCGACGGCCCCGCCGGTCTCCAACGCGTCCTGCGGGACCGTCCTGGCCGCCGTGAACGGCGCCGGCGCCCCCGCCGTCGTACGCCAGGTCTTCAACTGGAAGGACGACCTCTGGGGCGGCTCCTCCACCCTCGCCTCCTACGACGGCGACGGCGCCCGCCGGGCCTTCGCCCGCCTCCGGTCGTCGCTGACGACCTGCGCGTCCTACGACGGGGTCACCGCCGAGGGCCCGTACACGACCGACCTCACCGCGACGGCCGCCCCCCGGCTCGGCGACGAGGCCCTCGCCTTCCGCACCACCACGCCCACGAAGGACGGGCTGGTGATGCACCGGGAGCACGTCGTCGTCCGCGCCGGCAGCGTCACGGCGACCTTCACCAAGGTCGAGGCCGTCGGCGACGCGAGGTTCCCGCGCGAGCTGATCCGGCGGCAGGTGGAGCGGCTGGAGGAGGCGCAGGGCCGCTGACCGCGGCGGTCGCCGTAGGACGCGGGTCGCCGACCGCGAGGTCCCGCTCGCGGCGGCGGCGAAACCTCGTGTTGGCAGGTGGGAGCGCCCGTATGCTGGCCACGTACCACCTGTCGAGGTCGAACCGAGGCTGCCGGTCGGACGAGGAGGTGAAGGCGAATGGGCGTTGCCGTCGACCACACCGGGCCCTGGACCGTCGCCGACGTCCTGGCCCTGCCCGAGGACCGCACGACGCGCTACGAGCTGCTGGGGGAGTCCCTCGTGATGTCCCCGGCTCCCGGCGTCCGTCACCAGCGGGCCTCCTTCCGCCTCGCCATGATCCTCCATGCGGCGGCCCAGGCCGCCAAGGCCCCGGTCGAGGTGCTGGAGGCCATCAACGTCATCCTGCCCCCCGGTCTTGTCGTGCCCGACCTGGTCGTGGCCGACGCCGGCGCGACCGCCGACGACCCCGTCACCGTCGACATCGACGCGGTCCAGCTAGTCGTCGAACTCGTCTCCCCCGGCAACCGCACCATGGACCGCAAGATCAAGCCCATGCTGTACGCGGAGGCCGCCGTTCCGCACTTCTGGCGCCTGGAGTTCGATCCGTCCCCGATGCTCGCGGAGGTGAAGGGCGATCAGTCCGTGGCTTTCGGGTGTCCGGTGCCTGCATAGGTGATCCAGGCGGTGCGGTTGGCGTCGTCGACGAGGTACCAGATGCGGCCACCGCCGGTGACCTCGTACTGCCAGCGCTCCAGCGTCTGCCCCTTCCAGACTGTGGAGCCGAGCTTGCCCTTGAGGCGGTGGTGGCGCTCGGGGTCATCGGTGGCGCGCGGGGCGGAGCGGATCCTGTCGAAGGCGCGGCGGAGGTTGCCTGACGCGTGGCGGGAAAGGTGGTCCCAGCCGTTGGCCGCCTCCGTGTTGGCGAAGCGCAGGTCGAACTCGTCGCCGACCGGAGGCGGGGCCGCGCGGTCACCGCGCTTGGGGCTCACTCGGCGGTCTCGCCTTCGGGCACGGGGACAGAGCCGAGGTCGCCGTCGGGCTCGCGGGTGAGGACGGCGTGCAGGGCGGGGTCGGCATAGATCTCGGCACTGTGCCGCCACTGGGCCAGCAGCAGCGCGATGGGGGCCAGGTTCTCCAGCGCGGCAGCCCCACGGGCGGTGTCCACCAGCTCGGCGAGCATCGCCTCGACGTCGTCCTCGGGGAGGAAGACCGACCACGGCAGAGCATCAGGCAGGGCCTGGCGCAGCGCGGCGGTGTTCTCGGTGCGGACCAGCCCGGCGAGCAGGCGAGCGGTGAAGTCGACCACGGTGGAGTCCTGCTCCAGCTGGTCGGCGCGAATGAGTGCCAGGTCGCCCGCGTCGCGTCGGCGCAGGCGCAGGGCGCGGACCGCGTCCAGGCGCCGGGCGGTGGCCGCGGGGTGGTGGAGCAGCTCGCTGAAGGGCACGTCCTCATAGGCGGTCGTCATGACATCCACAGTAGCTCGGATGTCCTGGCTCGGACAGCGGATGGTGGTCAAGGCGCCGCTCGGCGTGAAGGGGGTTCTCCTATGGGGCCCGATACACCCGGCGGTGACCGGTGGAACGGAAAGCGGCGCCAGCGCCGGCCGCCCGACCCATGCCGGACGTCAGCAGACGTGCGGCGGGCAGGGCGGTGGTTCGCCCGGCAGGCACTCGAACCACACCGTCTTCCCGCCCCCGGGCAACGGTGACACCCCCCACCTGTCCGAGACCGCGTCGACGAGGAGCAGGCCCCGGCCGCTTTCCGAGGGCGGGTCCGGCGCCGTCGCCGCGCGCGGCAGCCGGTTGTCGTCGTCCCTCACCTCCACCCGGACCCCGGACTCCCGCTTCTGGATCAGCACCTCGCAGCGGCGGTCCGGGACGTGGCGGACCACGTTGGCGATCAGTTCCGTCAGCGCCAACTCCTTAGTTCAGTGGACGGGCGGATGCGGTTCTGCGGACCGGTGGCCTGTTCGCGCCGCTTAACTGGCCCGACACCCCCTACGACCAGTACTGCAAGGACGGCTCGACGGAGTGCGAGGACCAGTACTCCCCGACGTTCTGGTCCCAGAAACGCCTGACCTCCATCACCACCAAGGTCCTGACCGGGGGCGCCTACAAGGACGTCGACACCTGGACCCTGGACCAGACCTTCCCCTCCTCAGGGGACGGCATCTCCACCCCGATGTGGCTCTCCTCGATCCAGCGCACCGGCAAGGCAGGCTCCTCCGTCGCCCTGCCCGCGGTCACCTTCGAGGGAGTGCAGAAACCCAACCGGGTCGACGAACTCTACGACAGCCTCGCACCGTTCATCCGGCTGCGCATGAGCCAAGTCCACACCGAGACCGGCGGCACGATCGGCGTCGACTACTACGACCCCGACTGCACCGCCAGCACCCTCCCCGCGGCCGACGCCACCAACACCACCCGCTGCTACCCGGTCAAGTGGCCCTTCGAAGGCGAGGACGCCCAGCTCGACTGGTTCAACATCTACCCGGTCCAGCGCGTCATCGAGGGCGACAACCTCGTCACGTCCCCCGACGCCGTCACCGAGTACACCTACCTCGGCGGCGCCAAATGGGCCAAGAGCGACGACGAGTTCACCAAGGCCGAGGACCGCACCTACTCCGTCTCCCGCGGCTACGAACGCGTGCAGACCCGCAAGGGCACCGCAGCGGACGCCCGGACCCTGACGGAGACACGGTACTTCCGCGGTATCGACGGCGCAGAGGTGAAGGATTCCGCAGGCGTCGCGGTCACCGACCGCGAACAGTTCGCCGGCATGGTCCGCGAGAGCGCGACCTACAACGGCGACGGCGGCGCGCTCGTCTCGGCCACCTCCTACACCCCCTGGCGCTCGGCGGCGACCGCGAGCCGGGACCGCAGCGAGGCCGACCTGTCCGCGCTCACCGCCTACCACACCGGTATCGCGGCGGAAGAGACGCGTACCACGGTCACGGGCGGCACCCGCACCACCAAGACCTCCCGTGGTTTCGACACCTACGGCATGGTCATCCAGGTCTCCGAACACGGAGATGTCGCCAAGACGGGGGACGCCACCACCGTCGGCGACGAGAAGTGCACCACCACAACCTATCTCCGCAACGCCGAAGCCTGGCTCCTCAACTCGATCGCGCGCGCCGAGACCGTCGCCGGTCTGTGCAACGCCACCACCATCACCCGGCCCGACGACGTGATCGACGACGTCCGGACCTCCTACGACGGCGCCGCTTTCGGCGTCGCTCCCACCAAGGGCCTGGTCACCAGGACCGAGCGGATCAACGGCACGGGCACTGGTTACGAGACCACGAGCTCCACGCCCAGCATCTGCGGCACGGCCAAGAACGAACTCTGCTACGACCAGTACGGCCGCGTGCTGGCCACGGCGGACGCCTACGGCGAAGTCACGCGCACGACGTACAACCCCACGACGGGTGAGAACCCCACCAGTCAGACGGTCACCAACGCGCTCGACCACGCCGCCACCACCAAGCTCGACCCGCTGCGCGGCCTGCCGGTCGAGGCCAAGGACGCGAACGGCCTGATCACCTCGACCGCCTACGACGGCCTCGGCCGCACCACCGCGGTCTGGCTGCCCACCCGCTCGGCGGCCACCTTCCCCAACGCGCCCAACTACTCCTACGCCTACCAGGTCCGCACCGACGGCCCGGCCGTCGTCACCACCAAGCACCTCGACCACAACTCGAAGTACCAGACCTCCTACGCCTTCTACGACGGCCTTCTGCGGGAGCGTCAGACGCAGTCCGTCTCACCCGACCTGTCCGGGCGGCTGGTGACGGAGACGTTCTACAACACGCGTGGAGAGGCGTGGCGTACCTCAGGCACCTTCTACACCACGGGGGCGCCGGAGGCGGTTCTCGTGACGGGTCAGGACACCAACTACCCGTCGTCCACCGAGACGGTCTTCGACGGTGCGGGCCGACCCACGGCGGTGATCGCCAAGAAGTTCGGTGACGAGACCAAGCGCACGGTCACCACCTACACGGGCGACACCACGACGGTCATCCCGCCCGAGGGCGGTGTGGCAGCCACCACCGTGGTGGACGCGCTCGGCCGCACGGTGGAGGTCAAGCAGTACACGAACGCCGATCGTACGGCTTCGCAGTCCATGCACTACCGCTACGACGAGCGCGGACGCGTCGACCAGATCACTGACGCCTCCGGCGCCAAGTGGACGTACACCTACGACGTCCGCGGCCGTCAGACCGACGTGGTGGACCCCGACACCGGCAAGACCCACACCACGTACGACCAGGGCGACCGCGCCACCGACGTCACCGACGCCCGCGACATCACGCTCCACACCGACTACGACGAACTCGGTCGCCGCACCGCGGTGACGAAGGGCACGACCAAGCTCTCCGCCTGGTCCTACGACACCGTCGCCAAGGGCCAGCCCACCTCGGTCACCCGCTACATCGACGGCAAGCCCTACGTCACCGAGACGACCGAGTACAACGCCTTCTACAACTCCACCGCGACCAAGGTCACCGTCCCGGCCGGTCTGGGCGTACCCGCCGGCAGCTACGAGTGGTTCAGCTACTACGAGGAGAACACCGGTCTCCTCTTGGACTCCGAGCAGCCGGCGATCGGTGACCTGCCCGCCGAGTACGTCAGTTCCAACTACGACGGCGGCGGCCTGCTGTGGACCCTGTACGCCGAGAACGACCCGCTGATCTCGGACGCCACCTACGACCACTACGGCCGCAACACGGTCCTCGAGTACGGCGAGTTCGGCCAGCACCTCACGACGACCAGTGTCTACGACGACCACACCGGCGACCTGACCGACGCGTACACGGACCGCGACACCGCACCCCAGCGGATCGAGGACTCCCACTACACGCGCGACCCGGCTGGGAACATCACCCAGATCACCACCAACTACGGCCAGGACGCCGCCCGCACCACCGACACCCAGTGCTTCACCCTCGATGCCCTCAACCGCATCACCGAAGCCTGGACCGACACCGGAACCACGTGCGCCACCGCTCCCTCCAGTGCGGTCATCGGCGGGCAGGACCCGTACTGGACCAGCTACACCTACGACGCGGCGGGCAACCGCGAGACGGAGACCCAGCACACGACCGTCGCCGGCCCCGCCGTCGACACCGTCCGCACCTACACCGAACCCGACGAGGGCAAGCACAACCTGCCGGGCCTCACCCAGACGGGCACCGCCCCGCACACCGAGAGCTACACCTACAACGAGCTCGGTGCGACCGAGACCCGCGTCTTCACACAGGGCACCACCACAACGGTCGACCAGAAGCTGGACTGGGACGACGAGGGCCACCTCAAGACGGTCACCGAGAACGGCAAGACCACCAGCTACACCTACGACGCCGACGGCCAGCGCCTGACCCGCACCGACTCCACGGGCACCACGCTCTACCTGCCGGGCGGCAACGAACTGCACGTCGACACGGCCGGCAAGGCCACCGGCACCCGCTACTACAGCACCGGCACCCAGACCGTCGCCATGCGGACCGGCAGCACCCTGACGTTCCTGCTCGCCGACCACCACGGAACGACCACCACACAGGTCACCGCGGACGCCACGCAGGCGATCACCCGCCGGAAGACGGGCATCTTCGGCACCTCCCGCGGTAACCAGACCACCCCATGGGCCGGCGACAAAGGCTTCGTCGGAGGCACCAAGGACACCGTCACCGGCCTGACCCACCTCGGCGCCCGCGAATACGATCCCGCTATCGGCCGTTTCATCAGCGTCGACCCCGTTCTGGATCTGAATGACCCCCAACAGGTTCACGGCTACACCTACAGCAACAACAACCCCGTCACCCATAGCGACCCATCGGGCCTCTGCATGGCGGACATATGCGGGATCGGCTACCCCATCGGCGGAACGGGAGCCAACGGCGGCAAGAAAGAATACGTAACCACTGCCCCCAAAGGCGCTGGAGGTGTGGGGGCGACATCCGTGACAAGTGTGGTCTCCGACACCACGACCGACAGCGGTGGCGGGGACGGAGGGGACGATTGCGGCTGGTTGTCGTTCTGCGGCGTGACCAAGGCGTATAACGGGACCGTTGATTGGGTTTCGGAGCACAAGGTCGAGATCGCTCAAGTGGTCACCGAAGTCGCGGTGGGCGTGGCTTGTGCCAGCGCGGCGACGGGCGCGGGGTTCGTCAGCGGAGGCGTCGGTTTCGCCGCCGCGGCGGGCTGCGGAGCTATCGCCGGGGCGGCGGGTGCGGCCGTGGGTAACGCTCTGACGGAGGACGCCGATCACAGTCTTGCCGGCCAACTCGGCGACATGGCCGAAGGCGCCGTATGGGGTGCTGCGGGCGGCGGAGTCGGATTTGGTGCTGGTAATGCGGCATCCAAGCTGGGTAAGGCGGCAGCCAAGGTTCTTGATAAATGCCACAGTTTCCTTCCTGGAACTGGCGTGTTGCTTGCCAACGGCGCAAATAAGGCGATCGAAGACGTTGCGGTAGGCGACGTTGTAGTAACGACTAACCCGGAGACGGGCGAGACCGTCGAGAAGAGGGTCGTCGACACGATCACCACGGAAGACGACAAAGACTTCACCGACATCTCCATATCCGTGAACGGCGAGTACTCCAGCATCGTCGCCACGGACACCCACCCGTTCTGGGTGCCTGACCTGAAGAAGTGGGTCAAGGCCGGCGACCTCCAGCTCGGCCAGACGCTCCGCACCAGCGCCGGCACCCACGTCCAGATCACCGCGCTCAGCCACTACACCAAGCGCCAGCGCACGCATGACCTCACGATCGAGGACATTCACGCGTACTATGTGCTGGCGGGGGCAACTCCGGTCCTTGTTCACAACTGCAATCTTGCGGACTATGCCAATAGCCTGCGTCCCGGCTTCAACAAGGTTGACGGCCCCTTCTTCGCGGCGAAATATAAGTCCCCGTCAGGTCGGACGTACTTTGGTCACTCGGGTCATGATCTGACGCCAACCCCCGGTGGAGAGGTGGATTCCCTTGTTCGGCAGTTCACGCCGGAGGGTGGTCGTTACCATGCGGGGTGCGCCGAGACAATGTGTCTCATCCAGGCCGAGGCGGCCGAGGGTGCGGCTGGAGTTCGAGGGGGATCGTTCGAGGTGGTAAAGGTGAGGGGATTGAATTCTCCGCCCGGTGGCGCACACGGCACTCCCGCCAGTCCTTGCCCAACGGTTTGCCAGCCTAGGCTGCGGAATCAGGGAATCAGCTTCGATGGGAATTGACGTGAGCAGGGAACATCTCCGGGTCAATCGATTCGGCTTCGCCGAATACGAAGACATGGTTGAACTCTCTCGTGGAGTGGACGCCTCTGAACTGGCAGGGGTCTTGAGTTCGATCGTAGAGCTGGTTCTCTCGGAGGGATCTGATTTGCTCGATTCACTAACGGACGAAGCTCAAGCGGACTTTGTGGTCCCTCTGGGAATGTGTGCCAGGATGCTGTCGAGCAGCGAGTATGCGGTGATGGAGCTGGTCTCTGCGGCCTGTACCGTAAGTTACTGCGCCGAATCGCACATGTCTGAGTTTCCGGACGATCTCGCGCAGATGCTGTCTCGGCTGCCTCGCTGAGTGATATCGACAGCAAACTAGAATCCCCGTCAGGTGTGTCCTGGCGGGGATTCTAGTACTGCAACGGTGTTTGTTCTGATTGGTGGCCAGGTTTCAGGTGCCGTGTCCGCGTTGTTTGTAGTGGCTGATTCGGGCTTGGAGTTGGCGTCGTCGTCGCCAGTGTGACCAGTGCAGAATGTCGTCGACCGGGGTGGGGCGGCGGTCGGTGAGACGGGTGATCAGCCGTCGTATCTCGGCGAGGCTGAGGTGGATGAGCTGGGAGGATCCGTTTCTGCTTTCTCCGTGTCCAGCTCTTGGGCTCGCAGGACGGTCAGGCAGGCGTGGGCGGCCATGACCAGGGGCATGTGGCGGTGCCATCCGGGGTAGCGGCGGACCTGGTAGTCGTCCAGGCCGCATTCCTGCTTCGCCGTCTGGAAGCATTCCTCGACAGCCCATGGGCTGCCGGCTATGCGGATCAGCTCGTCCAAGGTGGTCTGGTCGGGGCAGTAGGCGATGTAGTAGGAGATCTCCTCGGGCCTGCCCACGCTGCGGCGGACGAGAACCCAGTGCCGGCGGTCCTCGCGGTGCCAGGGCCTCACTTCGACGCGGGCCCAGTCGTAGATCCGCCGGCCGTGAGCCCCCTCGCCGCAGGAGGGGCATTTCCACTCCTGCCGCGGGAGTGAGGGGCACAGGTCGTGGACGGGGTGGTCGATGGACCAGCGGGTGACGACGGTGTCGTGGCGGGTGGTGGCCATGACGTGGAAGACGTCGGCCTGCTCCAGCTGGTACCGCCAGCCCTTGCTGAAGCCATAGGCGGCGTCCGCCGTCACCTACCCGAGCGGGATCTTCCCCGCGATGGCCCGGCGGACCATCGCCTTGGCCATCGCCACCTTCGTCTCGGAGGCGACCGTGTCGTCGATGCCCACGCTGGGGCGCTCCACTCGGGCGACGAGGCCCGAGACGAGATCCGCAGACGCGTCCTGTTCCCCCCGCGAACTGGAACGCTACGCGGAGGGCGCCGGCTTCGAGGTCCTGGACATGAGCGACGGGACAGGGGCAGGGCTCACCGGCCCAACGGCGTATACGGTGGCTCGACAAACGCCAGTCGGGGCGTGCCGATCTCGGCGTCACATGGGCCAGGAGCAGCCTTCGGCAGGGCGGATGAGGGTGGCGGCGACGATGTTTCCGTCAGGGTGGGCATGAACCTTTTCGATCGTTTCCGCCCGGATGTAACGGAGATGGGCCTATATTGGGCGATCGTCGACGCGATCCCGGCGTGGAAGAACGCTGGAGCAGGTGCTGACCCATGGGCGATGAAGGTGTCTCCATGAGAGTCGAGCGCTGCGGTGGCACGCACACCGCATACCTGCTGGCGGCGCTACTCGCCGTTCTGGCCGGCTGTACGGAGTCGGCCCCTGTCCCTGCCCCAGACGTTGCCCTTGGTTCCCTGGTGCTGTCTGCCGACGCCCTCACTGGCGACGACGGTTGCGGCTCATATGCGACTGCTGAGGAGACGGCGGCCACGGGAGACGGGTCCCCGACGCTGCGCGCCACCGATTGGTGGAACAGCCGACTGGCCAAGGCCTCGAAGGGATGCACCGTGTATCACTTCGTCGGCTACTACGGCGATGGCGGTGAAGCGAAGGAGGCCTTCACTCATCGCGACCCAGAGCATGAGTACGGCCGGAGTTGGCCCTGGGCACCAACCGCTGTTGACGTCCCTGAAGGCTTGCACGCTGACCGTTCCCAGGTGCTCTGTCTGAACGGCAACCGTTCGGTCGGCTGCACGGAGTGGTACTTCTGGGCCCAGTGCAGCGGTGTTGTGACCCAGGTATCGATGTCCCATCTCGCAGGAGACCCGCCCAAGATCAAGGAGGAGGACTTCACGAGGCTCGTCAATATCGTGGACGTCCGAATGCACGAGGTCCTCGCCTCGCATACACCCGGCGGTGACCGGCGGAACGGAAAGCGGCGCCAGCGTCGGCCGCCCGATTCATGCCGGACGTCAGCAGACGTGCGGCGGGCAGGGCGGTGGTTCGCCCGGCAGGCACTCGAACCACACCGTCTTCCCGCCCCCGGGCAACGGTGACACTCCCCACCTGTCCGTGACCGCGTCGACGAGGAACAGGCCCCGGCCGTTTTCCGAGGTCGGATCCGGCGCCGTCGCCGCGCGTGGCAGTCGGTTGTCGTTGTCCCTCACCTCTACCCGGACCCCAGGCTCCCGCTTCTGGATCAGCACCTCGCAGCGGCGGTCCGGGACGTGGCGGACCACGTTGGCGATCAGCTCCGTCAGCGCCAACTCGACGGCGTCCGTGAGGTGTTGCAGGTCCCAGTCCTCCAAGTGGCCCCGTGCGATACGGCGGATGTGGCGGGCCGAGTGCTCGCCGGCCGTGAGGGTCAGGCGGTGCCGGGTGGGCACGGGGGAAGCGAGGACGGAGGGAAAGTATTCGTTCACGCTACGAGCGTGACCTCATGCAACTACTCTGGGCTACCACTTGAACACAACCCGTTCAAGTGTGTACAGCGCTGCGTGAGAGGGGCCTCGCGTGACCAACATCAACGTCCTTGACCCTGGAGCTTCGCCGCTCGACTACTACGGCTTCGAACTGCGTCGGCTGAGGGAGGCCGCCGGGCTCAGCCAGCGGCAACTCGGCGACATCCTCAACTACACCGGGTCGTTGGTGGGGCAGATCGAGACCGCCAGGAAGGTTCCGACCGTCGAGTTCAGTGAGCGGGCAGATGCGGCCCTGGGGACGGGGGGTTTACTGTCTCGGCTGGTTGAGCTGGTGCTCCGTAGTCAACTTCCGGCCTGGTTCCGGCAGGTGGCCGAACTGGAGGCTCGCGCCACCGAGATCTGTACCTTTCAGACCCACCTGATCCACGGTCTGCTGCAAACCCCGGGCTACGTGCGCGCCGTACTCGGTGTGCTGGACGAGACCGACCTCGACGACCGCACCGCCGTCCGGTTGGCCCGGCAACGCATCTTCGAGAAGGGTGAACCGCCGATCCTCTGGGTGGTGCTCTGTGAAGCAGCGTTGCACCAGGAAATCGGCGGCTCGGCGGTCATGTGGGAGCAACTCGCCAGTCTGGTGTCGTTCGAGCGCAATCCACGGATCAATGTCCAGGTGATGCCGTTCTCCGCCGGGGCGCACGCCGGTTCGCAAGGCTCGTTCAATCTCTACCGCTTCGCGAGTGACCCCGCCATCGTCTATACGGAGGGATACGGCAGCGGGCATCCGTCCGCGAACCCGGACACCGTCAAGGACTGTTCACTCCGTTACGATCATCTGCGGGCCGCCGCGCTGTCCCTCAAGGATTCGGCGGAGCTGATCCGGCGAGTGATGGAGGAGCGCTATGGGGAACGACGTGACTCTGACGGGGATCCAGTGGCGTAAGTCGTCGTACAGCGGTGACCAGGGCGGTGATTGCGTCGAGATCGCCGAGACGTCCGTCGCCACCGTTGCCGTGCGTGACTCCAAGGCCCCGGCGGGTCCGATGCTCACTCTTCGGCCCGCCGCCTTCTCCGCGTTCGCCTCCTGGGTCGGGGCTGCCGCCGCCGAGTGAACCGGCACGGAGTGCTCACGGGCGGCCCGACGCCGTCAGGGCCAGTGCGCCCGACAGGAGGGCCGCCAGGAGCAGGGGTGGGCCCAGGCCGTGGTGGAGCAGGAGCCAGGCGCCGAGCAGGCCGCCCGCGAACAGGGCCGCCACAGCTGTCGCGCGGCGGCCGAAGCGGGTGCCGTGGCCGCCGCCCGCGTGGGACTCGGAGGCCATGCCGGTCAGGGTCATCGTGAGGACCGTCGTGGGGAGGTCGGGCACGCCCAGTCTGCGGACGGTGGCCGTGCGCAGGCCCAGGGCGAAGGCGGTCAGGATGATCACCGTGTAGATCGTGGCGGGGGCGTCGTCCGGGGTGGTGAGGGCGACGGCCGCCGCGGCCGCCAGCAGGGCCGCCTCGACGGTCAGGGTCAGCCGGGCCCACGCGCGGTGCGAGCCGAGCGCGTGGACCACGCGGCCCCCGGCGACGGCGCCGGCCAGGAAGCAGGCCAGCGAGGTCAGGGAGTGGCGGACCGAGAAGCCGGGGGCGCCTGCCGCGGCGAAGCCGACGACGAGGACGTTGCCGGTCATGTTGGCGACGAAGATGTGATGCAGGCCGAGGAAGCTGACGGCGTCGATCAGCCCGCTGACCAGGGTCAGGGCGAGCAGGACGGGGACGAGCCGCAGACCGCGGGCTTCGGGGTCGGGCGCGTCCGGTGCCGGGGGCTCGGGGGTCATCCGGTCAGTTGAGCACAATGCGGTGGGAAAAGGGCGAAAGCGGCGGTCCGGGGATCGGGGACCGCCGCTTTCGCGTCAGAGGGGGCGTGTGGCCGGGATCAGTACCAGCCGTTGGCCTGCCAGAAGGACCAGGCGCCGGTCGGGCTGCCGTAGCGGGAGTTCATGTAGTCCAGACCCCACTTGATCTGGGTCTTGGCGTTGGTCTTCCAGTCGGAGCCGGCGGCGGCCATCTTGGAGCCGGGGAGGGCCTGGACGAGGCCGTAGGCGCCGGAGGAGGCGTTGGTGGCGTCGACGTCCCAGTTGCTCTCGTGCTGGACGATCTTGCTGAACGCGTTGAACTGTGCGGCGTCCGGGATCATCTGGCGCGCGATCGCCTGGGCCTCGGAGGCGGAGGCCGTGGCGGGGGCCGCCTGGGCGGGCGCCGCGGTCAGGGCCATGCCGGCGGTGGCGGCGGCCACGGCGACGGCGGTGAGGGTCTTCTTGGGGGAGGCGATGCGGCGGATGACGGAGACGGACACGGAGAACCTTTTTCTTCGGGGACTGTGGTGTCGCGGGGCGTGCCGGAAACACGCGGTGCGTGGCCGCACCGCGTGAAGTGCGGTGGGTGGCTGGCATGCGGTGGCGTCTAGGCCCGGGGGCTCGTCGGCGCCGTGCGACGTCATCCAGAGAAGCAGGGCGGGAGGGTGTCCGCAATGACCCCTTTTACTAGTTGTGGCCGCATGTGGCCGGCCCGGTGTGTCTGTGAGCTGGCTCTCAACGCGCAGGTCAACGGTGCTATCTGCGTGTGCATGACGTCCGAATTGTCCTACTAGGTAGGGTCGTAGGTGACCTGCGTCATGTGGGGCGCTTCACCGGTCCGCGGTGCTCGTCTCACTCCCGGCGCACGCGTGCTCACGGCGTCGGCGGGTCGAATGTGACCGGCGCCTCGAAGGCCGCCCGCCGCGTCGCCCGGCGCAGGGCCCGCAGGACCGCCGGGCCGAGAGTGAGGGTGAGGACAACCGTGAACACGGCCCGGCCCAGGTCCCAGCCGAGCGACGTCGCCACGCAGTACGCGACGAAGCGGGCCAGGTTCGCGGGGACCGTCCCGTCCGGGTCGAAGGAGATGTGCGAGGCCAGCGTGCCCATGAACGGCCACCCGGCCATGTTCATCACCGTGCCGTAGGCGAAGGCGGCCAGGAAGCCGTAGACGGCGAGCAGGGCCAGTTCGCCGCGGCCGCGGAGGCGGTCGGGGCCGGGCAGCAGGCCCGCGCCCATCGTGAACCAGCCCATCGCCAGCATCTGGAACGGCATCCACGGGCCCACCCCGCCCGTCAGCAGCGCCGACGCGAACATCGTGACCGAGCCGAGGACGAAGCCGAAGCCGGGGCCCAGCACCCGCCCGCTCAGCACCAGCAGGAAGAACATGGGCTCGATGCCGGCGGTCCCGGCGCCGATCGGACGCAGCGCCGCGCCCGTCGCCGCCAGCACGCCCAGCATCGCCACCGCCTTCGGGCCGAGCCCGGACTCCGCGATCGTCGCCGCCACCACGGCGACCAGCAGGACCAGCAGCCCCGCGAAGAGCCACGGCGCGTCCTGGGCGTGGGCGTTGAGCGTGGAGGCGGGAGGAGCGAGGAAGGGCCAGGTGAAGGCCACCACTCCCACCGCGCTGACCAGTACGAGGGCGGTCACGGAACGGGGGCCCAGACGGACGGCACGGGCCTGCCGTTGCCGGGGGGTCGACACCCTCGGCCGTACGGCGGTCATGCGAGCGCCTTCCGCACCTGCGTCACCGTGAGCCACTCCTGCGGGGCCAGGATCTTCGTCACCTGCGGGGCGAAGGAGGGGGAGGAGACGACGACCTCCGCCGTCGGACCGTCCGCGATCACCTCGCCCTCGGCCAGCAGGACGACCCGGTGGGCCAGCTCGGCGGCCAGTTCCACGTCGTGCGTGGCGAGCACGATCGCGTGACCGGCGGCGGCCAGCTCCCGCAGATGGGCCACCAGGCGGGCCTTCGCCGCGTAGTCCAGGCCGCGGGTCGGCTCGTCGAGGAGGAGCAGCGGCGGGCGGGCGGTCAGGACGACGGCCAGCGCGAGGGTGAGGCGCTGACCCTCGGACAGGTCCCGGGGGTGGGTGTCGTCCGTGATGCCGGGGAGCAGGCCGGAGACCAGGGCCCGGCAGGTGCCGGGGGCGGCCTGCGCGTCCCGGTCGGCCGCCGCGCACTCGGCGGCGACCGTGTCGGCGTAGAGCAGGTCGCGGGGTTCCTGCGGGACCAGGCCGACGCGGCGGACCAGGTCCCGGGGCGCGGTGCGGTGCGGGTCCGCGCCCCCGACGCGGACCGTCCCGGCGGACGGCCCGACCAGGCCGACCAGGGTGGAGAGGAGGGTGGACTTCCCGGCGCCGTTGCGGCCCATGAGGGCGATCGTCTCGCCGGGGGAGACGGTCAGGTCGACGTGGCGCAGGGCCTGGACCCCGGACCGGCGGACGGCGAGGGCACGGACCTCGGCGGGCGGAGCGGAGGCTGCGGTGGTGGGGGCGGGTGCGGTCGGGCGGCGCCGGAACCACCGTCCGGTCGCCTGGCGCGGCACGGCGGGCGGGGGCGACGGGGGCGGTCCGAGCGGCACCGGCGACGGGGCGTGGTCCCCTTGCTTGCCGGCCAGGCGGGCGCGCAGGTCGCCCGCGCGGCGCCGGGCGTCGCGGACCGTCAGCGGCAGCGGGGACCAGCCCGCGACCCGGCCCAGCTCCACCACCGGCGGGTACACCGGCGACACGGCCATGATCCCGGCCGGGGCGCCCAGTACGGGGGCGGCGCCGGGGGCGGGCAGCAGGGCGACCTGGTCGGCGTAGTGCAGGACGCGTTCCAGCCGGTGCTCCGCGAGCAGCACCGTCGTACCGAGGTCGTGGACGAGGCGCAGGAGGACGGCGAGCACCTCCTCGGCGGCCGCCGGGTCGAGGGCGGACGTCGGTTCGTCCAGGACGAGCACCCGGGGGTGCGGGGTGAGGACCGAGCCGATCGCGACGCGCTGCCGCTGCCCGCCGGAGAGGGTGGCGAGCGGGCGGTCGCGCAGCCCGGCCAGGCCCAGCAGGTCCAGGGTCTCCTCCACGCGGCGGCGCATCACGGCCGCGGGGAGGCCCAACGACTCCATGCCGTAGGCGAGTTCCTCCTCGACCGTGTCCGTCACGAAGTGGGAGAGCGGGTCCTGGCCCACCGTGCCCACGACGTCGGCGAGTTCGCGCGGCAGGTGGGTGCGGGTGTCGCGGCCGGCGACCGTGACGCGGCCGCGCAGGGTGCCGCCGGTGAAGTGCGGGACCAGTCCGCCGACCGTCCCGAGCAGGGTCGACTTGCCGACGCCGGACGGGCCGGCCAGGAGGACCAGTTCACCCTCGGGGACGGTGAAGTCCACACCGTTCAGGGTCGGTTCGGGGGCGCCGTCGTAGGTCACGGAGACGTTCTCGAAGCGGATCACGACGGTTCCTTGCGGTGGTCACTGCGGTGGTTGCTGCGGTTGTCACTGCGGTTGTCACTGTGGTCGTCACTGTGGTCGTCATTGCGGTGTGCGGTGTGCGGTGTGCGGTGTGCGGTGTGCGGGGGCGAGGAAGGCGGGGAGGAGGCCCGCGAGGACCGCCGCCGCCGGCCCGAGGGGGAGGGCTGGGGCGGTCAAAGGGATCACGCCGGGGTGCAGGTCCGCGGGGTCCGTGGCGGCGGCGAGGGTGAGGAGGCCGGCGACCGCGAGGCCCGACGCGGCGACCAGACAGGCGCGCGGCGTCCAGCGGTCGGGCCGGTAGCGGGTGCGGGGCGAGCGGCGGCCGCCGAGGTGGAGTCCGGCGAGGGCGGCGGCGAGCCCGGCGAGGAGGACCGGCAGGCCGTAGGCGCCGCCGGCCGCGGTGAGCAGGCCGTACGTTCCCGCACAGACGCCGAGCAGGCCGCCCAGGGTGAGCGCGGTGGTCGTACGCCGGACGGGGGCCGGGACGTCGGCGGTACGGCCGTAGCCGCGCGCGTCCATCGCGGCGGCGAGGGCGACGGACTGCTCCAGCGCGCCCTCCAGGACGGGCAGGGCCACCTGGAGCAGGCCGCGCAGGCCCCGGTCCGGCCGGCCCCGGAGCCGGCGCGCGGCCCGTAGGCGCCGGCCGTCGGCGATCAGGTGCGGGGCGAAGGTGAGGGCCACGACGACGGCGACTCCGGCCTCGTACAGGGCGCCGGGCAGGGACTTCAGCAGGCGGGAGGGGGAGGCGAGGGCGTTCGCCGCGCCGACGCACACCAGCAGCGTGGCCAGGCGCAGGCCGTCGTACAGCGCGAACAGGACACCCTCGGCGGTGACCCGGCCGCCGAGACGGATGCCCTGCGCCCAGGCGGGCAGCGGGACTTCGGGGAGGGTGACGATCACGTGCGTGCCGGGGACGGGGGAGCCGAGGGCCACCACGAAGACGAGGCGGATGAGGAGGACGGCGAGGGCGAGGTGGAGGAAGGCGGCGTAGGACCGCGCCCACGGGGTGTCCGGACGGCAGGAGACGACGACGTACGCGGAGGTGGTGAGGA
Source organism: Streptomyces sp. NPDC059895 (assembly GCF_042731035.1). Taxonomy (NCBI): domain Bacteria; kingdom Bacillati; phylum Actinomycetota; class Actinomycetes; order Kitasatosporales; family Streptomycetaceae; genus Streptomyces; species Streptomyces sp. NPDC059895. Next base: position 127,278 of record NZ_JBHWKO010000001.1, on the reverse strand, counting down.
GGAGGGCGAGGAGGAGCGGGTTGGTGGTGCGGGTGGCGGCGGTGCCGAGGGCGAGCGCCCACAGCCACCAGGCGGCGGGGTGCAGGGGCAGGGGGGCTCGGGGCCGCTGCCGGGGAGTGGGTGCGCTCACCCGCGCTCGCGGGGCGCCGCCCGCGCCCACCCGTGCCGCCCCGGCGGCACGACTGCCCGCGGCCCGCGCCGGCGAGGCCCAGTCCGTGCGCACCGGTGTGGCCTCGGCGGTACGGTCGTCCGCGGCCTGCGTTCGCGGGGCGCCGCCCGCGCCTGCCGGTGTCGCTTCGGCGGCACGACCGCGCGCCGGCTGCCCGGCTCCGCCGTTTCTATCCACGCCCGCGCCGCCGCGCCTGCCACACCGCCGCCGCGGCCAGGACGGCGACCAGGGCGCCGCCCGCGTACACGCCCAGCGAGGGGCCTGCGTCGTCGTCTGCCGGCTGCTTTTGGGCCGGCTGTGCCGCTGTCGTGGAGTTCCCGTCGGAGGTGACCTGCTCGCCGCAGCCCGTCCTCGGGTAGCCCGCGATGGCGCACAGCAGCGCGTTGCTGTCGTAGCGGAGGGGCTTGGCCGCGGCGGCCAGGGCCTCCGCCGTCGTCGCGTCCTCGGGGACGCGGGCGCAGGCCGTCCGGGCGGCCGGCGGGGTCTCTCCGGCCGGGGCGTCCGTCGCCGTGCCGAAGTCGAGGACCAGCGCCACCCGCTTCGTCCCGTCCCGCGCGGGCGTCCTCGCGCAGATCGCCGCGAAGGACGTCGAGCCACGCGGCCGGGCCGCGTCCTGGGAGTCCTCACTGACCGCGAAGCGGAAACCCTGGACCGAGCCGTCGGCGGGGCGGGCCGTCGCGGGCCCCTGGGTGGCGTAGACCCAGCGCTCGCCCTCGCGCTCCCAGAAGGACCAGTAGCGGTAGCCGGCGGCCCGGGCCGGACCGGCGCAGGCCAGCACCGGCAGCAGCACGGCGAGGAGGAGGGCGGCGGCGCGGCGTATCACGGAGGCGGGGCGTACTGCGGTGGCGGGGCGTGTCCCGGCGGCGGGGCGTATCACGGCGGCGCTGCGTGTCACGGCTGCCGCTTCCGGCGGCCGCTGATCAGGAAGCCGATGCCGATGCCGGCGACGAGGAAGACACCGACGGTCCACCAGGTGCCGTAGCCGTCGTCGGAGTCCTCGGAGTCCTCCGAGTCCTCGGAGCGGTCCTTTTCGTCGCCGGAGTCGTCCGGCTTCTCCGTCGCCTTCGGCGCCGGTCCCGTCGCGTTCAGCGCCGCGACCAGGTCCGTGCCGCCGAAGGCGCGCGGGGCGGTGCCCGTCGCGTGGGCGGCGAGGACGAGCTGGGCGTAGGCGGCCGGGCCGCTCTGCTTCGCCCAGGCGGCGGCGTTCCGCTCCAGCCACTCCAGCGGCTGCCGGGCCCGCTCGGCGCCGCCCTGCGCGGCGAGGGCGACCACCGCGTCGGCGGTGTTGCCGTAGTCCGGCTGGTCCTCGGCACCCGGGAGCACCGACTTCAGGTAGCCGTCCTGCGCGACGGCCTTCGCCAGGTACGCGGCGCCGTTGGCGGCGGCCTGCCGGGGCGTCGGGTCGTCGGCGTCGGCACAGGTGGCGCCGGCGTCGGCCTTCTCGCCGGCCTCGGGCGCCAGGCCCTTGCCGAGCGCGCCGAGGACACCGGCGGCGGTGGCGTCCGCGTTGGCCGCCAGCCCGCCCTGCTTGTCCGGCTGGTAGGCGAAGGCGCCCGCGCCGGCGCCCGTGCAGGGGAGGGCGAGCCCCGTCAGGGCGTCGTACGCCGACCGGCCGCCCTTGACGACGCCGGAGGGGTCCTCGCCGGCCGCGGCCAGCGCCCCGACGACGACGGACGTCGAGTTCGTGTCGGTGGCGCCGCCGGGGGCGTACCCCCAGCCGCCGTCCTTGTTCTGGACGGACTTCAGCCAGGTGACGGCCTTCTCCGTCGCGTCCTCGTGGCCGCCGAGGGCCGCGAGGGCCTGGACGGCGGCGGCCGTGCTGTTGGTGTCGACCATGAGCTTCGCGTCGCAGGCCGTGGCGGGCTCGGCGCGGAAGGCGGCGAAGGCGCCGTTCGCGCACTGCTGCCCGGTCAGCCAGTCCACCGCCGTCCGCGCCGGCTCCACACCGACCGTGTCCTGGGCGAGCAGCGCGAGCGACTGCCGCCAGACGCCGTCGTACGTCGGGTCCGTGCCGCCGTACAGGCCGGAGGGGATCGCCACCGACGGCGACGCGGACGGGGTCGGGTCGGCGGCCGTGGCGGGCGCGGCCGCGCCGATCACTGCGGTGGCGGCCAGGACCGCTGCGCTGCGGCGGACGTTCATGATCGGCGGGTGCCTCTCCCTGTCGGGGAGCCGGGCAGCACGGGACACCCCGGCGGCTCGGCTCCGTGATCCTCGACGGTGCCGTGCGGCGGCGGGCTGCCGGCGCACGTGAGCCGGTCACGGTCCCGTCCGGGGCAGTCCGGCTGGCCGCGCCCACGGACGGCGGCGCGGCTCACGGTTGCGGGTCAGCGCCGGATTTGCACCGGCTTCCCCCCGTACGGGTGTGATGACGACCCGGCCACTCTACTCGCCCGTAGGGAGACGCTGAGGGGCGCCTGTGCGTCCGGTCGGCCGCCCCTGGCCGCGGAACGGGTGGCGGCGTCCGGGGAGGCCCGAGGGTGCCGTGCCGCATACCTGCCCGCGAGGACGCCCGGGCCTCCCCGCCGTACGGGAGCCCCGGCCCCCGGAGTCCCCGGAGCCTCGGCCCGGCTGCCGTACGGGCGCCGGAGCCCGGGAGTTTCGGCCCGGCTGCCGTACGGGCGCCGGAGCCCGGGAGTTTCGGCCCGGCTGCCGTACGGGCCCCGGCTTCGCCGTCGGTGTTGCAGCGAGGGCAGCCACGAGCAGGAACGCACCGTGCACGCCGGCGCCCAGCGGATCTCCCTGGCCGCACCGGAGGCCGAGGCGCGCCGGCTGCTGGAGCGGTGGGCTGGGGAGACGGTGACCGGGCGGAGCTGGAGCGGGCTGGAAGCGGTGGGATGAGCGCCTCCGGCGCCGCACACTGCCTCCACTGCCTCGAAAAAATCTCCCATTTCGGGGGTTGCATCCGGCTATGGGCGTTCTATTCTGGTAGTGGCCTACGAGGCGAGTGAGGGAGTTCGACCGGAGTAGCCGACTTCGGCGAGACGCCGTGGCGGGAGTCACGGCATCCGCCGGTGGCCGACATCGACGGTCGGGCTGAGAGGCCGAAAGGCGGTAGTCGAGCCGGACGGCGACCCCCATTACCTGATCCGGGCAATACCGGCGAAGGGAACCCGTCTCGTAGGTTTTTCGTGCCTCTGCGCCCTCTGCGCCCTCTGCGCCCTCTGCGCCCTCTGCGCCCTCTGCGCCCTCTGTGTAGTGCGTACAGTCCGCGCAGTCTGTCCAGTCCGCGCCCTCAGGCCCTCGGCGTCCTCACAGCGACGTGGGATCCGGGCCGCGCCAGGACCGCTCCACCTCCTCGAACTCCTCGGCGTACGCGCCCGCCGGCAGCGCGGCGCGCAGAGGGAGCAGGTCCGACGGACGCAGCAGACCGAAGGACCCGGCCGGAAGCGCGTCGAGGAGTTCGGCCGCGTGCGCCGCCAGCCAGTCGTCGAGACCGAGCTCCGCCGCGAGGCGCAGGAGGTCGACCAGGGCGGAGGGATGGTCCACGGCGACCGCCCCGAGGTCGAGGTCCGCCAGCAGGGCGTCGAAGTGGTCGGCGGCCTCGCCGCCGCGCGGCGAGCCCCACCAGCGCCAGGCGTGGGTGGAGTGGCCCTGGCGCGTGATCCGCACCAGGTCGTGCAGCGGGGTGTCGCCGTCGTCCCGGGTGTGCTGCGCCTCGACGAAAAGCCTGCGGAGCGAGCTGAGAGGCCCGATCAGGGCATGGTGACCCCGGTCCACGCCCTGTCGGACGACGTCCAGCAGCAACCGCTCCGCCGTCGGGCTGAGGCGCAGTCCGCCGGCGTTCGTGAACACCGGGGCCAGCGCGGTCGTGACGGCGGCGAACTCCTCGTCGGACAGCCTGGGGACGTCATGGACGAGCTGGCGCAGCAGGGCCTCCACGAAGGGGTGCTGGTCCACCGGTGCCAGGGAGTGGACGTTGCTCAGGCACTCGGTGTACAGGCGGGCCCGTTCCGCCGGTTCGTGGAGGTCGCGCGCGAGCAGGGCCACGAGTGCCCGCGCGGGCACCTGAAAGCGGGTGTCCATGTCGAACGCCCTGGTGAAGGCGCTGGGCATCCTCAGCAGGAGCGGATAGCCGACGTGGAGCAGCAACTCGGTGTCGAGGTCACCTGTGAACAGGACCCGCTTGATCAGGGTCGCGGTGCCCTCCGAGGAGAGCCGCTCGTCCAACTCCGCCGACAGCGGCTCGGCGGGCGGGGACGGATGCCACCCGTACCCCCAGGCCAGATCATGCTGGGTGAGCCGCGTGCGGTCCATGCTGAGGCGCAGATCCGACCGCTCCGCGCCCGTGCCGTGCCCGTCGGGCCGCCGTACCCGCTCGAGGGTGAGGGCGGCGGTCAGCGCGCCCCACGATTCCGTGGTCAACTGCGCCTGCCATCCCATGGCGTGCCGCCGCCAGCGGGCGACCGCGTCGCTCTCGCCCGCCACGAACTCCGAGACGTACACCTCCCCCGCCGCCAGCACCGCGATCAACGCCAGGTTCACCTCGTACACCGCGTCCCGGTACGTCCGGCTCAGCCGGACCGGCGCGTATCCCACGGCGGTGCGGCGCGCGGGGTCCCACGCCGCCGCGCCGAACAAGTCGCTCAGCGCGGACACCAGACCCGTGCGCGAGCGGCCCGTGGGCCAGGCCGCGAGCATGTCCCGCAGGTTCTGCACGAGCTGCGCCCGGTCGGTGAGCGGGGCGAAGGATAGCAGTGCGTACAGTTCGCCGTCGTCCGAGGGGGCGTGGCTGCCGACGAGCCTGCCCAGGGCCCCGTCGATCAGTCGGGCGGCCAGATGTTCGCCGAAGGTCGCGTGCATGAACTCGTAGCTGCGCAGCCTCTCCTCCGTCACGACGGCCTGCGCCTCGTGCACGAAGAAGAACCGGCCGAACAGCAGCCCCGGGCCACGGCCCGCCGCGCCGGGCACCGAGGCGCCGAGCGCGGCCAGGTCCCGGTCGGCCTCCTCGCCGCTGACGGCCTGGGCGCCGCGGTGGAACATGGAGAGCGCGATCACGGACAGCTGGTACAGCTCGCGTTCGACGGCGGTGGCCGCTTCGGCCGGGGGCAGCGGGCCGTCCTTGACGACCTGCCGGTGGACGAACTCCCGCAACAGCCGGTCGTACAGCTGCGTCCGGCTGATCTCCTCGTCCGGCAACCGGTGCAGCGCGTTGTCGACCGCGTCGTACAGCGCCAGCATGAGCAGCAGCAGAGGGTGGGCCGCCAACTCCTGGTGGGGCAGGACGACCTCCGGGGTGAGCCGCTGGAGGCCGTGCCGATCGAAGTAGCCGGCGTTCACGGTGTTCCAGACGGTGAGCCAGTGTTCGATCTCCGGCTCGTCGAAGGGTTCCAGCCGCACCACCTCACTGGCGGAGGGGATCTCCGCGCGGTCGGCGACCACCGTGCGGCTCGTCACGATCACGATCAGCGGACGGCCGAGCCGGGCCTCGCGCTTCTGGAACTCCGCGACCTCCCGCAGATATCCCCACTGACGCGCGGAACCGAGCCTCTGGGCGCCCGCCTGAAGCAGCTCGTCGAATCCGTCGAGCAGCACCACGGGGACCGGACCGGGCTCCTCCTCCGACCAGTCCGGCCAGCTCACCGCACGTCCCGTGGCCCGCTTCAGCGCGTGCTCCACCTGTGTCTGCACATCCGCCTCGGCGGGCGTGTGCCGCAACTCCACCCGCAGGGGACGGAACTCGCTCGCCGGGAGCCTGGCCGGCAGCAGCCGGGTGAGCAGCGACTTGCCGGCCCCCGGGGCGCCGAGCACCACCAGGGGCGTGAGCAGTGCCGGAAGGCCGAGCAGCTGCGCGGCGAGGAACTCCTCGAGATCGTCGTACCACGGTTGCTGCTCCCACCACTTGTCCGAGGCGATGCCGTCCCGGGCACCGCGCGAGCGGGCCGCCAGCCGGAAGCCAGGGTTGACGTAGCCGGACTCGAGGCTCGGCAGCCGTGGGCCGGGGGAGTCGAGCGACGCGATCGGGCCGCGCAGCGGCGTTCCGTCGCCGGCCGGGAGACCGTCCCGGCCGGCGTACCGCGACAGGAGGTCCCCGAGGCCGGCCAGTCCGGTCCCGGGCGCTTCCGTGGCCCGGTCGTCGGGCCCGGGCAGGCCCGCCAGCAGGGCGAACTCCGGGCAGGCCGCGGCCAGCGGCCGGGCCAGCCGCAGGTAGTCGTCGACGATGCGGGTGGCGGTCTCGACGTGGACGGAGTCCCGGAACTCCGCCAGCGGCGACCCCCACGTCGGATGCGCGCCGTCCGCGAGGTCCCGGACCAGGTGGGCGGTCTCCCGACGGCTCGAACCGTACGGCCCCACCGCCGCCGCCACCAGCAGCACGCGCGCGGCCTGGACCAGAGCGGCGCGCGCGACGCCGTGCGCGGCCCGCACCCGCTCGGGGAAGCGGCGCAGCAGCTCCTCCAGGACGGGCGGCGCCCCCCGGCCTTCCCCGGGCCGCGCGGTCAGCGCGTCCACGGCCGCCGTCGGCTCCGTACGTCCCTCGCTCAGCAGGTGCACCGCGTCCTCGACGCCCATGTCGACGTACTCGGCGGCACGCAGCCACGTCCCGGGGGCCGGGACCGCCGACGGCGGCGCGTCATCCCGTCCGCGTGGCGTCCGTGCCGTCTGCGCCGTCTGCGCCGTCTGCTCCAGCTCCGTGTGCCGGCTCCTCCACCACCGGACGTCGAGGGTCACCCCCGGCGGAGCGGTCCCCTTCCGCCGCGCGCACAGCTCGACGATGCGCCGCACCGTGTCCCAGTCCGGTGGCCTCTTCCGCCGCCCGTTGAGCAGCTCGGAGACGGTGGCGCTCTTCAGGCCGAGGGCCTCGGCGATCTCCGTCTGCCGTACGCCGCACGCGCGGACGGTACGGCGCAGCGCGGCGCTGAAGTCCGCGACGGGGCCTGCCGGTGGTGCGGCCAACTGCCCTTCCCTTCGGCGCGGTTCGGTGGACGCCTCCGAAGCGTACGGCCTGACCTGCGGGTTCCGCCCGGGATTCGGTGGACGTCGGAGTCCGGCCGCGGCGCGGTCACGGCGGTGGATCGTCGTCGTGCACGTCGTCGGCCGTTCTCCCCGGAGGAGATCCCATGCCCTTCCCCGCGCCCCACCTGCCCGTCCTGTTCCTCGCGGTCGCCTTCCTGGCCGTCTACGCCGGTGTGGTCCTGCCCGCCGTCTGGTCCCGCAAGCCGGCCCGGCGGCAGGCGGCGCTCAAGGTGCTCACCCAGCTCCTGGGCGCCCTGCGCCGCTGGAGGCGCTAGCCGTGCGCCCGCGGATCCGTCACGTCGATCGTCCGCGGTTCCGTCACGTCGGTTGTCCGCGGTTCCGTCACGTCGGTTGTCCGTGGATCCGTGACGTCGGTTGTCCGTGGATCCGTGACGTCGATCGTCCGTGGATCCGTCACGTCGATCGTCCGTGGATCCGTCACCTAGGTTGCCCGTGGATCCGTCACCTCGGTCGCCCGTGGATCCGTCACCTTGACCGCCCGTGGATCCGTCACGTCGATCAGCCGGCACGCCGTCTCGATGTCGATCCGCACCTGGGCGATGGAGGCCCGCCCGGAGAGCCAGGTGATGAGCGCCGAGTGCCAGGTGTGCTCGATGACGCGGACCGCGGAGAGCTGCGCGGGCGTCGGGTCGTCGGTGAGGCCCATCGCGTCGAGGATGATCGCCGTCGTCTGACGGGAGACCTGGTCGACCTCGGGGCTGACGCTGCGGTCGGCGAAGGTGAGGGCGCGGACCATCGCCTCGGCGAGACGGGGCTCGCGCTGGAGGGAGCGGAAGGCGCGCATCAGGGTCACCGCCACGCGCTCGGCCGGGGTGTCGCCCGTCGGGGGCCGTCTGCGCAGCGTGCCGTGCAGATGCGTCAACTGGTCCTGCATGGTGGCGACCAGCAGGTGCACCTTGGACGGGAAGTAGCGGTAGAGCGTGCCCAGGGCGACCTGGGAGGACTCGGCGACCTCCCGCATCTGCACCGCGTCGAAACCGCCGCGGCCGGCCAGTCGCGCGCTCGCGTGCAGGATGCGCCGGCGGCGGGCCTCCTGCCGCTCGGTGAGGGGCGGCGAGGCCGGGCGCGCGGTACTGGCTTCCACCTTGTCCCCCTGGGCTTCCGCAGACATGGGTCCCGCTCCGTGACAGTCGGTGAGGGTGTGCGATCGCACCGCGGCCCAGGGCGCACGGCCGTGGCGTGAATCACCTGATCCACTGCTCCGCGCATCCCTACCTGCCGGTAGATTCGGAGCCTCCCGAACGATCAAGTCTGAAACTTGTTCTAGATTAACGTCCCGTCGTAGTCTCGCGGGACAGTGCAGGCAGAAGGGGGCCGGAGTGACCGCTGAGGCCAGTCAGGCGGGGCCTGGGCAGGCCCCCGCCGCCGACGGCGGGCGACCGCTCGACATAGCGCTCCTCACCTACAAGGGAAACCCGTTCTGCGGCGGCCAGGGCGTCTACGTACGGCACCTCTCCCGCGAACTCGTCCGCCTCGGCCACCGTGTCGAGGTCATCGGCTCCCAGCCGTACCCCGTCCTCGACGACCCCGGTGACGACCCCGGTGACGACCTCGGCGACGGCCCCGGCAGCGGCCTCGGGGAGCGACTCTCCCTCACCGAGCTGCCCAGCCTCGACCTGTACCGCCAGCCCGACCCCTTCCGCACGCCGGGACGGGACGAGTACCGCGACTGGATCGACGCGCTGGAGGTCGCCACGATGTGGACCGGCGGCTTCCCCGAGCCGCTGACCTTCTCGCTGCGCGCCCGCCGCCATCTGCGCGCCCGGCGCGGCGCGTTCGACGTCGTCCACGACAACCAGACACTCGGATACGGGCTGTTGGGAGACGTCGGCGCCCCCCTCGTCACCACCATCCACCACCCCATCACCGTCGACCGGCAGTTGGAGCTCGACGCCGCCGAGAACTGGCAGCGCCGCTACTCCGTGCGCCGCTGGTACGCCTTCACCCGCATGCAGAAGCGCGTCGCGCGCCGGCTGCCGTCCGTGCTCACCGTCTCCGGCACCTCGCGCCAGGAGATCGTCGACCACCTCGGCGTCCGCGAGGACCGCATCCACGTCGTGCACATCGGCGCCGACACCGACCTGTTCTCGCCCGACCCGTCGGTGCCCGTCATACCCGGCCGGATCGTGACGACGTCCAGCGCGGACGTGCCGCTCAAGGGCCTGGTTTTCCTCGTCGAGGCGCTCGCCAAGGTCCGCACCGAGCACCCGGACGCCCACCTCGTCGTCGTCGGCAAGCAGCCCCAGGAGGGACCCGTCGCCCAGGCCGTCGAACGCTACGGCCTCGAAGGCGCCGTCGAGTTCGTCAAGGGCATCTCCGACGCCGAACTCGTCGACCTGGTGCGCTCGGCGGAGGTCGCCTGCGTGCCGTCCCTGTACGAGGGCTTCTCCCTGCCGGCCGCCGAGGCCATGGCGACCGGGACCCCGCTCGTCGCCACCACCGGCGGAGCCATTCCCGAGGTCGCCGGGCGCGACGGGGAGACCTGCCTCGCGGTCGCGCCGGGCGACTCCGGCGCCCTGGCCGCCGCCCTCGGCCGGCTGCTGGCCGACCCCGCGCTGCGGGCCCGCCTCGGCGCGGCCGGGCGGGAACGGGTGCTGGAGCGGTTCACCTGGGCGCGGGCCGCCGAGGGCACCGTGGCCCGCTACCGCGAGGCCGTCGAACGGGCGGGCGGCGGACGTTCCCCGCGCCCGGCCGGGCCGGACGCCGGACCCACGGCACACCCGAGCCGTACGGCGACCACGACGACATCCACCAAGACGACGACATCCACGACCACGACGACATCCACGACCACGACGACACCCACGACCACGACGACACCCACGACCACGACCGCCTCCGGCGCCGTTGACGTCGTATCCGATCGCGAAAGCAGGGCCACGTGCTGACCGTCGACTTCTCCCGGTTCCCGCTCGCCCCCGGCGACCGTGTCCTGGACCTCGGCTGCGGAGCCGGCCGGCACGCCTTCGAGTGCTACCGGCGCGGCGCGCAGGTCGTGGCGCTGGACCAGAACGGCGAGGAGATCCGCGAGGTCGCCAAGTGGTTCGCGGCGATGAAGGAGGCCGGCGAGGCCCCCGAGGGCGCCACCGCCACCGCCATGGAGGGCGACGCCCTCGCGCTGCCCTTCCCCGACGAGTCCTTCGACGTCGTCATCATCTCCGAGGTGATGGAGCACATCCCCGACGACAAGGGCGTCCTCGCCGAGATGGTGCGCGTCCTCAAGCCGGGCGGCCGGATCGCGATCACCGTCCCGCGCTACGGCCCCGAGAAGGTCTGCTGGGCCCTGTCCGACGCCTACCACGAGGTCGAGGGCGGCCACATCCGCATCTACCGGGCGGACGAGCTGCTCGCGAAGATCCGCGAGGCCGGCCTGAAGCCGTACGGCACCCACCACGCGCACGCGCTGCACTCGCCGTACTGGTGGCTGAAGTGCGCGTTCGGCGTCGACAACGACAAGGCGCTGCCGGTGCGGGCGTACCACAAGCTGCTGGTCTGGGACATCATGAAGAAGCCGCTGGCCACCCGGGTCGCCGAGCAGGCGCTGAACCCGCTCATCGGCAAGAGCTTCGTGGCCTACGCGACCAAGCCGCACCTGCCCGCAGTGAGCCCAACCGTGGACCCCGCCGTGGACCCCGCCGTGAGCCCCGCCGTGGACGCCCGGTGACCACTTCCCGGACGGAACACCTGGTCCTGCCCGGGGTGCTCACCGCCGAGCAGGCCGCCGCGACCGTCCGCGGCATCCTCGCCGCACAGCGGGAGGACGGCGCGATCCCGTGGTTCCGGGGACACCACCTGGACCCGTGGGACCACACCGAGGCCGCGATGGCCCTCGACGCGGCCGGCGAGCACGAGGCCGCCGAGCGGGCGTACACGTGGCTCGCCCGGCACCAGAACGAGGACGGCTCCTGGTACGCGGCCTACGCCGACGGCGCCTTCGACGACGTCACCGACCGGGGCCGGGAGACGAACTTCGTCGCCTACGTCGCCGTGGGCGTGTGGCACCACTACCTGTCCACCGGCGACGACACGTTCCTGGACCGCATGTGGCCGGTCGTCCACGCGGCCGTCGAGTACGTGCTGCGGCTCCAGCAGCCCGGCGGCCAGATCGGCTGGCGGCGCGACGACGACGGCACCGCCACCACGGACGCGCTGCTGACCGGCTCCTCCTCGATCCACCAGGCGCTGCGGTGCGCGCTGGCGATCGCCGAGCAGCGGGAGGAGCCGCAGCCGGACTGGGAACTGGCGGCGGGCGCGCTGCGGCACGCCCTGCGCCGGCACCCGGAGCGGTTCCTGGACAAGGGGCGCTACTCGATGGACTGGTACTACCCGGTCCTGGGCGGGGCGCTCACCGGCGCGGAGGCCAAGGCGCGCATCGAGGAGGCGTGGGAGCGGTTCGTCGTGCCGGGGATGGGCGTGCGGTGCGTGGTGCCCAACCCCTGGGTGACGGGCGGTGAGTCGGCCGAACTCGCCCTGACCCTCTGGGTGATGGGCGAGTCCGACCGCGCGCTGGACATCCTCCAGTCCATCCAGCACCTGCGGGACGCCGGGTCGGGCCTGTACTGGACCGGCTACGTCTTCGAGGACGAGGCGATCTGGCCACGGGAACTGACCACGTGGACGGCCGGATCCCTGCTGCTGGCGGTCGCCGCGCTCGGCGGCCACGAGGCCACCTGTGCGGTGTTCGGCGGCGACCGCCTGCCGATGGGACTGGACCCGGACTGCTGCGACTGAACGCCTCCGGACGGTCAGTGGCGGTGGACCCGATGGGCGATCGCGTGGCCCACGAACAGGTAGACCACCGCCGCCAGACCGTAGCCCGCGACGACCCGCGCCCACGCCTCGTCGAACGTGAACAGGTCGTGCGACCAGCCCGCCAGCCAGCGGGCCACGTCGTGCACGAACTGCACGAAGTCATTGCCCCGGTTGGCGTCCAGCAGGTACATGAGGATCCACAGGCCCAGGATGAGGGCCATGACGTCGGCCACGACGGCGATGACCGTACCGGCCTGATTCGCACCGCTCCGATATCGAGGTGACATGCTGTTCGGTTTGCCGTTCGAGACGGGATGAAACCCGGCCGGCTCCGGTCGGCCCGGCTTTGCTCGCCGTTGGCATGGAGTTCCCCCTTCCGGGGGAGGGTGTTCGAACGCATGGCTGATGATCCTGGCCCCTTGAGTGGCAGGAGGGCCGTTGCCCGACACCGTACGAGCCGACACCGGAAGACCCGCGTCGGAGGAGCCCCGGCTCACCACGCGCCAGGCCAGACGCCGCCCTGTCCCCCGACATGTCGTCGTCGCGCTGGTGCTGGCGCTGGCGGGCCTGCTCTCCCTGAGCATCTCGGGCAACGCGTTCCGCCCCTTCGAGCGGATCACCACCCTGGAGGCGCGGATGGCCTCCAAGTCGGACTTCTTCAGAGACCCGGCGGTGCAGCGGCTGTTGCTCGAGCACGGCTTACGCGTCGACATCCACCGCCTGGGCTCGCGGGGCATCGCCACCCAGTCCCTGGAGGACATGGACGTCGTCTTCCCCTCCGGGCAGCCCGCCGCGAAGCTCGTCCTCGACCGGCAGGACCGCTCCGTCCGCTCGGTCCGCCCCTTCGTCACGCCCCTGGTCCTCGGCACCTTCCGCGCCTACGCCGAGACCCTGGTGAAGACCGGCGTGGCCACCCCGCAGGAGAACCCCGACGGCGGCCCCACCCTCTACTACGACCTCGACATGGCCGCGTTCATGACCCTGCTCGACGGCCAGGAGGACGGCCGGACCACCGCCGACCAGGACGGCGACGGCCGCGTCGAGGGCGCCGACACCTGGAACGGCATCGGCTACGACCGCGACGACGGAAGCGGCGACGGCGGCCGCAGCAACGGCGGCCGGGTCCTGGTGCGCACCTCCGACGTCTGCGAGTCCAACTCCGCCGGCACCTACCTCAGCCTCCTCGCCTTCGTCGCCAACCGGAACAGCACCCCCGGCACGCAGAACACCGACGACCCCCGGCTCGCGGCGGACGCGGTCACCGCACTCGCCGCGAAGATCAAACCCCTGATCAACCTCCAGGGCATGTGGGCCGACGAACAGGCCGACAGCTACTTCTCCGACCTCGGCGAGAGCATCGCGCCCCTCTCCCTCCTCTACGAGCACCAGTACCTGGCCCACCAGCTCGCCTACCACGACCAGTACGGCAAGCAGGACACCAACCGCGTCCTGCTCTACCCCACGCCCTACGCCCTCACCGAGCCCCAGCTCATCTCCCTCACCGACGACGGCGACCGGCTGGTCCAACTGCTCCAGGAGGACGAGGAACTGCGCGACCGGGCCATCGAACTGGGCTTCCGCGTCCGCGTCTCAGGCGAGGACGGCACCGGCGAGCGCCTCGGCGACCACCTGCGCGACCACGGCATACAGGAGCCCGTCCCCAACCGCGACCAGACCAAGTCCTACGAACCCGAACTGGACGTCCTGGAACGGATCATCGACCACGTCGGCAACTGCCCGCCGCCCGTACAGGACACCCCGTGACCCGGCGCCCCGGCCCCCTCGTGGCCGCCCTCGCCCTCGCCCTGCTGACCACCCTCACCCCGGCCTGCACCACGGACGACGACCCGGTCACCCTGCGGGTGCTGGCCAGCCCCGAACTGGCCGACGTGGCACCGCTGCTGGACCGGCTGGAGGAGGAGACCGGCGTCGAGCTGGAGATGGACTACACGGCGACCGCCGACCTCGCCGGCCAGCCGCCCGCCCCCGGCGAGAAAGGCTCCTACGACCTGGCCTGGCTCGCCTCCGACCGCTCCTTCCAACTGCGCCTCCAGGACTCCGGCGACCGCCTCACCCGGCCCGAGTCCACCGCGATCATGCGCTCACCCGTCGTCGTCGGACTCACCCCGGACACCGCCGACGCGCTGCGCGAGCGCGCCCCCGGCGGCCGGATCTCCTGGGCGGACGTCGCGGACGCCGCCGCCGACGGCACCCTGCGCTTCGGCATGGCCGACCCCCGGCGCAGCGACACCGGGCGGGCCGCGCTCGTCGGCGTCGCCACCGCGGCCGCCGACACCGGCGGCGCCCTGCGGGAGGAGGACGTCTCCTGCGACCGGCTGCGCGGCTTCCGCTCCGGACAGAGCCTCACCGGCGCCAGCTCGCGCGACCTGATCGACACCTACGTCGACCACCAGGACGCCGCCGACGCCCTGATCGCCCACGAGTCCGAACTGCTCACCCTCAACGCCGGGGACCGGCTCGACCGGCCCCTGGAGATCGTCCACCCGGACGACGGCATGGTCCTCTCCGACTTCCCGCTGCTCCTCCTCGACCCCGGCGAGCGCGCGGCGTACGGCAAGGTCGTCGACTGGCTGCTCGGCGCCGACGTCCAGCGCGAGCTGATGCGGCGCACCCACCGCCGGCCCGTCAACCAGGACGTCGAGCCCTCCCGCGAACTGCGCGCGCCCGTCGGCAACGCCCTGTCCTTCCCCGACCGGCTGTCCATCGTGGAGCGGCTCGTCGACGACTACGGCGACCCGGTGCACGCCACCGGCGACCAGGTCGTGTTCGTGCTGGACTTCTCCACGTCGATGCGCGGCGAGCGCATCGCCGCCCTGCGGGCCGCCTTCGCGGGCCTGAGCGGCGCCGACCGTTCCGCCACCGGCAAGTTCGCCCGTTTCTACCGGGGCGAGCGCCTCACCGTCGTCCGCTTCGGCGGCCGGGTGCTCCAGGAGCGCACGGTCACCGTCCGCTCCGACGCCGACCTGCGCACCCTCGACCGGATCGTCGCGGACGGCGGCTTCGACGACGCCACCGCCGTCTGGTCGGCCCTCGACCGCGGCTACCGCATCGCCACCGACGCCGTACGGGCCGCGCCCGAACGGCCCGTCGCCGTCGTGCTGATGACGGACGGCGAGAACAACGCGGGCCTGTCGTACGCCGAGTTCCTGAGCCGGCACGACCGGCTCGGGTCCGCGGCCGACGCGGTGCCCACCTTCCCCGTCCCGTTCGGAGAGGCCGACGCCGGCGCCCTGAAGCGGGTCGCCGCGGCGACCGGCGGCCGCGTGGTCGACGCGGGCCTCTCCTCGCTCTCCGACGCGTTCAAGGAGATCCGTGGGTGTCATTGACAGTCAGTGGTGGGGCCTGTGGTGGCCGTGGCTGGTCGTCTGGGCGGTGACGGCGGCGTCCCTGGCCGTCGTGGCCCGGCACGCCCTGCTGCGCCTGGGCCGGTCGCGCCGCCGCCGCGACGACGGGCGCACCGTCCACGGCATGTGCTTCTTCCTGCACGACAAACGGGTCATGGACCTCTACCAGTACGGCGGGTTCGCCCACGCGCTGGAGGCCGAGGTCGCCGACCGGATAAACGTCGACACCGGCATCGGGCTGCGCGCCCGGCTGGGGCTCGGCGGCTCGGGCGGGGCGCACCGCCAGGTCACCAAGGAGCGTGTCACCGCCTACATCCTGCAGAGCACGCCGATCACGGTGATCCGGCTGCTGATGGACACCATGCGCAAGGAGGACGCCGTCGTGCACGCCGACCTCACCACCGGCGTGGTCACCCCGAACCGGGCGCTCGAGGACTCGCTGGGCGACCAGGGCGGCGACGGCCGGGTGCCGCTGACCGCCGTCGGCGTCGCCTCGGCGTTCGTCTCGGTCACCGGCCGGTTCACCGCGGTGCGCGCGGAGAACGACGACATCGTGCTGAGCGCCCGGTACGGCACCGGACTGCCACCCGCGCGGGTGCGGATCGTCTGCGAGGCGGCCGGGGTGCGCGAGGGCTTCCACAACCCCGACTACTTCACCGGCGAGTTCCAGGCCCGCTGCCTCGGCAAGGTGCCGACCTGGAACCGCGAACGGGGCGAGCTGACGCTGAATCCGATCGCGATATTCCTCTGAAATTCCGGCCGGGCGAACTGTACTGACCGCGCGTCAGCTGTGCGGGGGTGGTGGTACGACGACGGCCCCCCGCCCGGAAGGGCGAGGGGCCGTACGTCGGTTTGGTCCGGGGCCGTACGTCGGTCCGGTCCGTTCGGTCCGGGCCGGGGCTCAGCCGCGCTGGATGCCGGAGGTGTCCCGCAGGACACCGCGCCGGCCGTCCTGGGTCTGCGCGACCAGACCCTGGGCGCCCTGCTCGACGGCC
This sequence comes from Streptomyces sp. NPDC059895, assembly GCF_042731035.1. Lineage (NCBI taxonomy): Bacteria > Bacillati > Actinomycetota > Actinomycetes > Kitasatosporales > Streptomycetaceae > Streptomyces > Streptomyces sp. NPDC059895. The sequence goes on along the minus strand of NZ_JBHWKO010000001.1, from coordinate 111,022 downwards.
AGGTACCAGGTGCCGGGCGCCAGTTCGGCGATCGGCGTGGGCGCGCCGTCCTCCGCGAACAGCGGACGCGGCACCGGCACGGCGAACCAGAACGGCGAGAAGTCCGGGGCCGGCGGCTGCGCCGGACCCGGCTGCGCGCCGAACGGCGGCTGCCCCGGCTGACCCTGCTGCGGATGCCCGCCGAACGGCGGCTGCTGCGCGCCCGGGTAGCCGTAACCACCGGGCGGCTGGGCGCCGTAGGGCTGCGGCGTCGGCGGCTTCGGGGCCGGGATCAGCGCGGCCTGGAGGGCCGGCACCAGCGGGGTGGCGATGGCGGCCGCGGCCAGCAGGAGGGCGCCGATCAGACCGAGGATGAGGCCGGCGCCGGTGTCGATGTCCGCCCCGTCGAAGGCGTCGGTGAACGCGCCCAGCGGGTCGATGATCGACCAGAACGACGTCCACGCGGCGAAGACGGCCAGCGCGACGCCCAACTGGCCGAGGTCGAGGCCGGCGACCTTGCGCGGCTGCGGGAGCGCGCGGGCGACGACGATCAGCGCCGCCCCGATGATCCCACCGATGTACATGCTCATCAGGAGGCCGAGGTTGTCCCAGGCGTTGGGGACGTCGTCACCGGAGCCGTCGAACGTGTCCAGGAACGACGCGATGAACAGCAATACCGCTGCTCCGATCACCACGCCGTCGCCTCGAGTGAGGGAGCGGATATTCACTTCAGGTCCTTCGTCAGTCGTCTCGTCATCGGTCCACGCATCGGTAGAGGCGTCGCTGTCACCATGTCGCCGTCAGGCCCGGGTGGGAAGCGCGGGGGCGGCCCCTGATCGTAGGGACGACACTATCGTCCGTACGATCGGACTGTCCGCCGGGATCAGTGCGCCGATCGCTACCCGCGCAGGAAACTCACGATTCCCTCAGAGATCCCTTGCGCCGCCTTCTGCCGCCAGGCACCGCTGGTCAGCAGCGCCGCGTCCTTGCTATCGCGCATGTTGCCGCACTCGATGAACACCTTGGGAACCGTTGACAGATTGAGACCGCCCAGGTCCTCGCGCGTGACGAGACCGCTGCCGTCTCCCACGTAGTTGGAGGGTGCGCTGTCCGTGACGCGCCCGAAGCCGGCGGCGATCAGCTTCCCGAGCTCCCGCGAAGGACCCACGATGGCACGGGTGTCGGCGGCGCCCGCGCGCACCTCGCCCGGCAGGATCACGTGGTAGCCGCGGTTGCCGGTCCCCGAGCCGTCGGCGTGGATCGAGACGACCGCGTCGGCGTGCGCGGCGTTCCCGATCCGGGCGCGCTCGTCGACGCAGGGGCCGTAGGGCCGGTCCGCGTCCTGGGTCAGTGTCACCGTGGCGCCCTGCCGTCGCAGCAGGGTGCTCAGCCGGTGTGCCACGTCCAGGGTGAACGCGGCCTCGCTGTAACCGGAGTCGGTGGACGTGCCGGTGGTGTCGCACTCCTTGCGGTGGGTGCCGACGTCCACCTTGCTGTTGATCTCGTCGGGGTGCCGGAAGTTGGTCGGGTTGTGGCCCGGGTCGATGACGACGACCTTGCCCGTGAGGGAGGCGGCCGTGGCCGTGGCGGACGGTGAGGCGGAGGCGGCGGGTTTCCCGTCGCCGTCGCCGTCGGCGCCGGCCGTCGTCGGCCCTCGCCCGCTTGTCGCCGCTCCCGTCACCCGGCCGGGCCCGCCGTCCCCCGCCCCGGCCAGCGCCTCGTACCCCAGCCACCCGAGCAGCGCGCCGGGCACGAGCACGGCGAGCGCCACGGCGAGGGGGCGGCGCAGCCGCGAGCGCCGGGGGAGCGGATGATCGAATTCCGGGCCTGTGTACGACACGCGTGCCACCCTAGCGGGGACCGCATGGCGCGACCCGCGGACGACGGCCGGAGGGGTGGTGGCTGGAGGGCGACGGCCGGAGGGTGGTGGCCGGAGGGGTGGTGGCCGGAGGGGTGGTGGCCGGAGGGGGGTGGGGTGCCCGGAGGGGGTGGGGTGCCCGGAGGGGGTGGGGTGCCCGGAGGGTGGTGGCCGGACGGTGGTGGCCGGGAGGGCTGGGGCCGGCGGCTCACTTCACGGGTGTCCGGGAGGGCTGGGGCCGGCGGCTCACTTCACGGGTGTCCGGGAACCCTCCGTGGCGGAGGAGGCCGCGGCGACCGGGGCGCCCGTCGCCGGCCTGCGCGGCAGCCACACCAGCATCAGCGCCGCCCCGGCGAGCAGCACCCCCGTGCCCGTGCGGAACGCCAGCGCGTAGCCCTCGGTCAGCGCCTCCGGCGTGGTGCCGCCGTCGGTGCGGGCGGCCGCCACCGTCGACAGCACCGCCAGGCCCAGCGAACCGCCCATCGTGCGGGAGGTGTTGACCAGCCCGGAGACCAGACCCGCCTCGCCCGGCGCCGCCCCGGAGGTGGCGAGCGCGGCGAGCGGGGTCGCCGACAGGCCCGCGCCCAGCATCATCAGGACGCCCGGCAGCATGATCGCGGTGAGGTAGGCGCCGTCGGCGCTCATCGTCGACTGCCAGCCGAACCCGGCCGCCGCGACCAGCGCGCCCAGCGTGGCCACGGTGCGCGCCCCGGCCGCCCGCATGAGGCGGGGCGCGAGCTTGGAGCCGAGGACGATGGCCAGGGAGCTGGGCATCAGCGCCAGGCCCGCCTCCAGCGGTGTGTAGCCGAGCGCGTTCTGCGCGTACAGCGTCATGAAGTACCACATGCAGAACATGGCCGAGCCGGTCAGGAACATCGCCGTGTTCGCCGAGGCCACCGGCCGCAGCCGCAGCAGTCCGAGCGGCATCAGCGGGGCCGCCGTGCGGGCCTCGACGGCCAGGAACAGGGCGATCAGCGCGAGCCCGGCGGCCAGCGGCACCAGCACCGCCGTCGCGGCCCACCCCTCGGCCTCCGTCCGGGAGATGCCGTACGCCAGGGTGGCCAGCCCGGCCGTCACCAGCAGGGCGCCCGGCAGGTCGAGGCGGCGGCCGTCACCGGCCCGGCTCTCGGTCAGGCGGGCGAGGGCGCCGGCCAGGACGACCGCGCCGACCGGCACGTTGATCAGCAGCACCCAGCGCCACGACAGCAGGTCGACCAGCACACCGCCGACGAGCCCGCCCGCGGCGCCGCCGCCCGCCCCGACGGCGGTCCACGTCGCGATCGCCCGGGCCCGGGCCGCGCCCTCCGGGACGGCGGCGGTGACGATCGTCAGCGTGGCGGGCGCCAGCACGGCCGCGCCCAGCCCCTGCACCGCCCGCGCGAGCAGCAGTTGCCAGTCGTCCCGGGCCAGCCCGCCGGCCAGCGAGGCCACCGTGAACAGGGCGAGCCCGACCAGGAACATCCGCTTGCGCCCGTACAGGTCACCGGCCCGTCCGCCGAGCAGCATGAACCCGGCGAAGGAGATGGCGTACGCGTTCACCACCCACTGAAGGCCCGAGGCGCCCATCCCCAGCTCCGCCCGCATCGACGGCAGCGCCACGTTCACGACGGAGACGTCGAGGACGACGAGGAACTGCCCGGCGCAGGCGAGCGCGACGACGAGCCAGGCGGGGGAGGAGGGGGAGGCGGGGGAGACGGGGCGGCGGGGCGGTGGCACGGTGTCGGTCGCTTCGGGCATGGGCGTCATGGTCTCAAGGCTCCGTGCCCCTTGCATCGGAAATCCGGCGTAGGTCTCGGGCCGTAGCCCTGGCCCGGCAGGCCGTCTCCCCAAGAGAAGGTCAAGATTTCGTTAGTGTGCCGAAGCATAGGAATAGTTGCTCATGCATACGTGGTTCATCATGCACGTATCCCGCACGCCGCGCTCCCTCGTCCCCTCCCTCACCCCTGCCCTCACATCCCGCCCACACCCTCGCCCGCACCCTCGCCCACACCCTCGCCCTCACCTCAGGCCTGGAGGCCCCTCTTCATGACGCACACGCCGACCGACCGGCCCCGACGCGGAGCGAACGGTGCCGTAGTCCCGGTGCTCGCCTTCGCGGGCATCGTGGTCGCGGTGATGCAGACCCTGCTCGTCCCGGTCATCAAGGACCTGCCGCAACTGCTGGACACCGCCCCCAGCGACGCCACCTGGGTCCTGACCTCCACCCTGCTCTCCGGCGCGGTGGCCACGCCCATCATGGGCCGCCTCGGCGACCTGTACGGCAAGCGGCGCATGCTGATCCTCAGCCTCGCCGTGATGGTCGTCGGCGCGCTCGTCAGCGCCGTCACCAGCGACCTGATCACGATGATCGCCGGCCGCACCCTCCAGGGCTTCGCGATGGGCGCGATACCGCTCGGCATCGGCCTGATGCGCGACATGCTGCCCCGCGAACGGCTCGGCTCGGCCATGGCCCTGATGAGCTCCTCCATCGGCGTCGGCGGCGGCCTCGCCCTGCCCGCCGCCGCCCTGATCGCCCAGCACAGCGACTGGCACGCCCTCTTCTACGGCGCCGCCGGCCTCGGCGTCCTCGCCATCGCCCTCACCCTCCTCGTCGTCCCCGAGTCCCCGGCGCGCGCCGAGGGCTCCTTCGACCTGCCCGGCGCGCTCGGCCTGTCCGCCGGACTCGTCCTCTTTCTGCTGCCCATCACCAAGGGCAGCGACTGGGGCTGGACCTCCGCCACCACGCTCGGCCTGTTCGCCGCGGCGGCGGCCGTCCTCGTCCTGTGGGGCGTGATGGAGCTGCGCCTGAAGGCCCCGCTGGTCGACCTGCGGACCACCGCCCGCCGCGAGGTCCTCCTCACCAACCTCGCCTCGATCATGGTCGGCGTCAGCTTCTACGTCGTCTCCCTCGTCCTGCCGCAACTCCTCCAGCTGCCGACGAGCACCGGCTACGGCCTCGGCCAGTCGATGGTCGCCGCGGGCCTGCTCGTCGCCCCGCTCGGCCTGACGATGATGTTCACCGCGCCCGTCTACGCCCGGCTCTCCGCCCGGTACGGCCCCAAGGTCACGCTGATCCTCGGCATGCTGATCATCGCCATCGGCTACGGCGCCGGCCTCGGCCTGATGAGCGCCGCCTGGCAGAGCCTCGTCATCGCGGTGGTCCTCGGCGCCGGCATCGGCCTCGCCTACTCGTCCCTGCCCGCGCTGATCGTCGGCGCCGTCCCCGCCTCCGAGACCGGCGCGGCCAACGGCCTGAACACCCTGATGCGGTCCATCGGAACGTCCGTCTCCAGCGCCGTCATCGGCATGGTGCTCGCCAACACCGCGCACACCGTGAACGGCGTCGCCGTCCCCACCCTGCACGGCTTCCGCGTCTCCTTCCTGATCGCCACCGCCGCCGTCGCCGTGGGCCTCGTCCTGGCCCTCTGCCTGCCCGGCCGCACCCCGTCGGCCGCGCCGCTGCTGCGCGCCAGCAGCGAGGAGGACGCCAACCTGGAACGCGCCGAGGCCGTCCTGCGGGGCTTCCGCGGCCGCGTCCTGGACGCCGGCGGCACCCCGGTCGCCCGCGCCAGGGTCACCCTCATCGACCCCCGCGGCCGGCAGGCCGGCGCCACCCTGTCCGCCCAGGACGGCAGCTACACCCTCACCGTCCCCGCCCAGGGCTCCTACGTCCTCGCCGCCCGGGCCACCGGCCACGGCCCCCACGCCTCCGCCGCGACCCACGCGGGCGACGACCACCCGGTCGACGTGGACCTGGCGCTGCCGGGCGAGACGGTCACGGCCTGACGACCGGCTCACCGCACCCCCCGCCGCAACCGCCGGCGGGGGGTGCGACAGCATGGGCGCCTGCGCATCCGTACGACCGGGAGGCACCCCATGACCGCCGCGGCACCCGAGCCCGAGATCCTGGCCGCGTTCGAGGCCGCGAAGGGCTTCATGCCCGTCGACGAGGGGCTCGCCCTGTACGCGGCGGCCGTGACGGCGGGACGGCTGGGCCTGCCGCTGCTGGAGGTCGGCACCTACTGCGGGCGCTCCACGCTCCTGCTCGCCGACGCGGCCCGCGCCGCCGGGGTCACCGCCCTCACCGTGGACCACCACCGCGGCAGCGAGGAGCAGCAGCCCGGCTGGGACTACCACGACCCGGAGACGGTCGACCCGGAGACCGGCCTGATGGACACCCTGCCCACCTTCCGCCGCACCCTCCACCGGGCGGGACTGGAGGAGCACGTCGTCGCCCTGGTCGGCCGCTCGCCGCAGGTGGCGAAGGTGTGGGGCGCCCCCCTCGGCCTGGTCTTCGTCGACGGCGGCCACACCGACGAGCACGCGAACGCCGACTACGAGGGCTGGGCCCCCCACCTCGCCGACGGCGGCCTCCTCGTCATCCACGACGTCTTCCCGCACCCCGCCGACGAGTTCACCGGCCAGGCCCCCTACCGCGTCTACCTGCGCGCCCTGGCGTCCGGGGCCTTCACGGAGGTCTCGGACACCGGTTCGCTGCGGGTGCTGCGGCGCACGGGCACCGGGATCTGAAAGGGCGCCCGGGAACCGGTGTCGGGCCGTGCGGTCTCCTGCGATCTTCGTGCGGTCTCCGGGCGGCCTCCGTGCGGTCTTCGGGCGGTCGGGGGCCCGTCCGGCGACCAACGGTGCCGGCATCCGACGTATCGTCCTGACCGTTCACACGTGACCGGGGCCGCGCGCGGTGCTCCGCCACAGCGAGGAGGCCCATGCCCATCGACGTGGCCGAGGCGCTCGCCGCCGCACCCCGCTCCCGCGAGATCGCCTGGACCGCCGAGGACGTCCTCCTGTACCACCTGGGCATCGGCGCGGGCGTCCCCGCCACCGACCCCCGCGAACTGCGCTACACCCTGGAGTCGCGGCTGCACGTCCTGCCCAGCTTCGCCACCGTCGCGGGCTCCGGCCCGCCCGGGGTGATCGGCGCCCTGTCCATGCCCGGCGTCGACGTCGACCTCGCCCGTGTCCTGCACGGCGGCCAGTCGCTGACCGTGCACCGCCCGATCCCCGCCGAGGGCGCCGCCACCGCCACCGGCCGGATCACCGCGGTGTACGACAAGGGCACGGCCGCCGTCCTGGTCCTGCGCACCGACGTCACCGACGCCGACGGCCCGTTGTGGACCGGCGACGCCCACGTCTTCGTACGGGGCGAGGGCGGCTGGGGCGGAGACCGCGGTCCCTCCGCCCGGCCCGGCCCACCGGACGGCGCACCCCACACGGTGCTCGAACGGCGCGTCCGCGAGGACCAGGCCCTGCTCTACCGCCTCTCCGGCGACCGGAACCCGCTGCACGCCGACCCCGAGTTCGCGCGGCTCGCCGGCTTCGAGCGGCCCGTCCTGCACGGCCTGTGCACCTACGGGATCACCCTCAAGGCCGTCGTCGACACGCTGCTCGACGGGGACGTGACCCGGGTGCGCTCGTACACCACCCGCTTCGCCGGAGTCGTGTACCCGGGCGAAACTCTGCGCGTCCGCCTGTGGCGGCGGGCGGGCGCGGTGCGGGCGACGGTGAGCGCGGTCGAGCGGGGCGACGCGCCGGTCCTCACCGACACACTCGTCACCCACGACTGAGTCCCCGCCGGAACGCGGGAGGTGGAACGCGGAAGGTGGAACGCGGGAGGCCCCGCCCGTCGTGAGACGGGCGGGGCCTTCCGGCGCGTACCGTCAGGCAGCCGCCTCGACCTTCTCCGCGGCCGGCTTGCGGTGCCGGCCGCGAGGAGCGGACTCGCCGTCCTGGGCCGAGACCGGGCCCCGGTGGCGGCCGTGACCGCTCTCCTGGGTGTCGGCGGACAGCGGCCGCGTGGTGCTTGCGTCACTCATCGGAAGTGTTCACCCCGTCAACATGATCTTTCTTACAGCCGGGAGAGTTTATCCGGCGCACCTCGGGGCGTATCCAGGCGGCCATGCCGACCGCTGCTACTTCGTTACAAGCCGGTCGAGAGGGGCCTGCTGGAGCGGAACAGGGCGGGCGGCACCGGGTGCGGAGGCACCGGGACCGGGTCCGGGACCGGGTCCGGGTCCGGCGGCGGAGGCAGGAGTGGAGTCAGGAACGGAGGCAGGAGTGCAGGCGGGGGCGGGCGAGCCGGGGATGGAGGGCTCGGTGGGGAGGGAGAAGGAGAGCGGGAGGGGACTCGGTGCGGAGGCCGTTGGTTGCGCGGCCGCTGGTTCCGCGCCCGTGCCGCGCGGGGCCACGCTCACGCGCGCCACGCCGCACGGCTCCGCCGCCGTCGCGTACGGCAGGCGCAGCACGCCGTCCCGGGTCCACAGGCCGCTGCCCGTCAGCCAGCCCTCGGGAGCCGCCAGCTGGTGCAGATGCCGTTCCGCCGGGCGCCACACGCCGAGCCGGCTGCCGAACGGGCCGTCGACGCGGAGCGCCACCGCGCACGTCTCCGGCAGCAGCACCTGACCCGGCTGGATCGCGAACGGTGTCAGGACGCAGCCCGGGATCCGCAACGACTCCGGGAAGCGGACCGGGAACGTGCTGCCGAGCACGCCCCAGCCGAGCCGTGCCTCACCGGGCGAGGGCGCGTCCGAGCTGATCAGCAGCAGACCGCTGTCCGGGTCCGCCAGCAGCAGCCGGTCGTCGCTGTCGGCGGTGATCTGGAGCAGCGGGGACACCTCGCCGCCCCGCTCCAGGTCCACCACCACGGCCTTCGTGCGGCCGCCGGTCTCCCGGTCCAGCGCCAGCATGCGGCCCGTCCGGTCCAGCCACACCCCGCCCGAGCAGCGGCCGGGAAGGTCGGCGACGTGCTCCGGGCCGAACGCGCCGCCCGCGACCAGCCACAGCGTCGTCGACCGCGGACCCACCGCCAGGGCGTACGCCCGTTCACCGCACGGCGCCGGCGGCAGCAGGCGCAGCCGGGTGCCCGCGTCCGGGCACTCCACCGCGCCCAACGGCAGTTCGCCGGTGCCCGGGCCGGTCGGGTAGAGCAGCGAGAAGGCGTGCCGTCCCCGCACCACCCGGCGGATCAGAACACGGCCGTCGCCCATCGGGTGCACTTCCGTGCCGGGCTCCTCCGGCTGGTGGACGGGGAGCGGTACGGCGTACGGCTCGGGGCCGTCCAACGTCCAGCGCTCCGGGAACCAGGACTCGCCGTCTCGCGCGAGACGGGCGGCGTAGGCGCCGTCCGCCGTGATCACGCAGGGCGCGTGCGGCGTACGGTCGTCGTCGTCCTCGTCCTCCGTGGTGGATTCGATTGCACAGGCCGTCATGGCTCGGTCACCTCCGGTGACGAAGCTAAGGTCGTGCGCACGGGAGGGGGATCGGGGCACGGGCGCTTCGCTCGTACGAGTGGTGCAGAAGCGATTCGCCTCCGGGGGTTCGGGGGGTTGTGCTGTCCGCCCACCCGCCCGGCTCCCCGCACCCCGCGCCGGTGCACCCCCGAGGACCGGCCAGGTAGCCTTTTCCCCGTGCCCCGTCTGTCTGAAGTCATCGCCGCGCTGGAGAAGCTGTGGCCCGCCGAGCGGGCCGAGGCCTGGGACGCGGTCGGTACGGTCGTGGGCGACCCCGACCAGAAGGTCGCGCGGGTCCTGTTCGCGGTCGACCCCGTCCAGGAGATCGTCGACGAGGCGGTGAAGCTGGACGTCGATCTGCTCGTCACCCACCATCCGCTGTACCTGCGCGGGACGACGACCGTCGCGGCGTCGACGTTCAAGGGCCGGGTCGTGCACGATCTGATCAAGAACGACATCGCGCTGCACGTCGCCCACACCAACGCCGACACCGCCGACCCGGGGGTGAGCGACGCGCTCGCCGGGGCGCTCGACCTGCGGGTCGTCCGGCCCCTCGTCCCCGACGCCTCGGACCCGGACGGGCGGCGCGGGCTCGGCCGGGTCTGCGAGCTGGACCATCCGCTGACCGTGCGCGAGCTCGCCGCACGGGCCGCCGAGCGGCTGCCGGCGACCACGCAGGGCATCAGGGTGGCGGGGGACCCGGAGGCGGTCGTACGCACCGTCGCCGTGAGCGGCGGATCCGGCGACAGCCTCTTCGACCACGTGCGTGCGGCCGGAGTCGACGCCTTCCTCACCGCGGATCTGCGCCACCACCCGGCGTCCGAGTTCATGGCCGCCGGCGCCCGCAGTCCTCTCGCGCTGCTCGACGCGGCGCACTGGGCCACCGAGTGGCCCTGGTGCGAGCTGGCCGCCGCCCAGCTCGACGAGATCTCCGACCGGAACGGATGGGGCCTGCGGGTCCACGTCTCCGCGACGGTCACCGACCCCTGGACCCTTCACTCCCCCTCACCTGGAGCCCCCAACTGAACGCCGCGCCCGCCGACCAGATCCGACTCCTCGACGTCCAGGCCCTCGACGTGCGTCTGCAGCAGCTCGCGCACAAGCGGAGGTCGCTGCCCGAGCACGCCGAGATCGAGTCGCTGACCAAGGATCTGACGCAGCTGCGCGACCTGCTCGTGGCCGCGCAGACCGAGGAGAGCGACACCGCCCGCGAGCAGACCAAGGCCGAGCAGGACGTGGACCAGGTGCGCCAGCGCGCCGCCCGCGACCAGCAGCGGCTCGACTCCGGTGCCGTCACCTCCCCGAAGGACCTGGAGAACCTCCAGCGGGAGATCGTCTCCCTCGCCAAGCGCCAGGGCGACCTGGAGGACGTCGTCCTGGAGGTCATGGAGCGCCGCGAGGCCACCCAGGAGCGGGTCGCCGAACTGACCGAGCGCGTCTCCTCCGTGGAGACGAAGATCGACGACGCGACCGGCCGCCGGAACGCCGCGTTCGAGGAGATCGACGGCGAGGCCGCCACGGTGACGAAGGAGCGCGAGGTCGTCGCCGGCGCCGTCCCGGCCGATCTGCTCAAGCTCTACGACAAGCTGCGCGGGCAGCAGGGCGGCATCGGCGCGGCCAAGCTGTACGCGCGATCCTGCCAGGGCTGCCGCCAGGAACTCGCCATCACCGAGCTGAGCGAGATCCGCAAGGCCGCGCCCGACACCGTCGTACGGTGCGAGAACTGCGGCCGGATCCTGGTGCGCACGTCCGAGTCCGGGCTGTAAGGGGCGGACGGCGTGCGGGAGTTCATCGTCGAGGCCGACGGCGGGTCGCGCGGCAACCCGGGGCCCGCGGGCTACGGCAGCGTGGTGATCGACGCGGCGACGGGGGAGACGCTCGCCGAGCGTGCCGAGTACATCGGCGTCGCCACCAACAACGTGGCCGAGTACCGCGGGCTGGTGGCCGGACTGCGCGCCGCCCGCGAACTCGACCCGTCGGCCCCGGTGCGCGTCCGGATGGACTCCAAGCTGGTCGTCGAGCAGATGTCGGGGCGCTGGAAGATCAAGCACCCCGACATGAAGCCGCTGGCCGCGGAGGCGTCCCGGGTCTTCCCGCCCGGCCAGGTCACCTACGAGTGGATCCCGCGCGAACGCAACAAGCACGCCGACCGGCTGGCCAACGAGGCGATGGACGCGGGCAAGCGGGGCGAGCAGTGGGACGCCGGGGCGTCCCGGGCGGCCCTGGACGCCCCGGCGCGGCCGGCCGTCACCGCGGCGGCGCCCGAGCCGTCCGGTCCGCCCGGGGACGCGGCCGCGGGGGCGGCCAGGGCCCGTGCGGCACTGGCGCGGACACGCCCGACGACGGCCGCGGCGGCCACCGCCCCCGCTCCCACGCCCGGCACGAAGGCCGACGACCGCCGCGCCGCCCGCACCGTGGCCACCCCCACCGCGCCCGCCCCCACGCCCACCGCACCCCCCGCTGCCGCGACACCGGCCGCCTCCGCCTCCGCCCCCGCTGCCGTGACACCGGCCGCCTCCGTCTCCGCTGCCGTGACACCGGCCGCCTCCGCCTCGGCCGCCGCGCAGCCGTCCGTCGGCTGGGGCTCCGCGCCCGACCTCGGAGCGCCGGCCACCTTCGTCCTGCTGCGGCACGGGGAGACGCCCCTCACCCCAGAGAAGCGTTTCTCCGGGAGCGGCGGCAGCGATCCCTCCCTCTCCGGCGTCGGCCGGGAGCAGGCCGAGCGGGTCGCCGCCGCCCTCGCCCGGCGCGGCACCGTCCAGCACATCGTCGCCTCCCCGCTCGCCCGCACCCGGGAGACCGCGGCGGCCGTCGCCGCCCGGCTGGGGCTGGAGGCCACCGTCGACGACGGGCTGCGCGAGACGGACTTCGGCGCCTGGGAAGGGCTGACGTTCGGCGAGGTCCGCGAGCGCCACCCCGACGACCTGAACGCCTGGCTGGCCGACCCGGAGGCCGAACCCACCGGCGGCGGCGAGAGCTTCGCGGCGACCGCCACCCGGATCGCCGCCACCCGCGACAAGCTGGTCGCGGCGTACGCGGGCCGCACCGTGCTGCTGGTCACCCATGTCACCCCGATCAAGACCCTCGTACGGCTCGCGCTGGGCGCGCCGCCGGAGTCCCTGTTCCGGATGGAGCTGTCGGCGGCCTCGCTGTCGGTCGTGGCGTACTACGCGGACGGCAACGCCAGCCTCCGCCTCCTCAACGACACGTCCCACCTGCGTCCCTGAGGCGGGCGGCGGCCCGCGCCAGCTCCTCGATCCGCCCCCAGTCCCGGTCGGCCACCGCGTCCGCCGGGACCATCCAGCTCCCGCCGACGCAACCGACGTTGGGCAGCGCCAGGTACTCCGCCGCGTTGTCCGGGCCGATCCCGCCCGTCGGACAGAACCGGGCCTGCGGGAGCGGCCCGGCCAGGGACCCGAGATACGCCGTCCCCCCGGCCGCCTGCGCCGGGAAGAACTTCATCTCCCGCACCCCGCGCTCCAGCAGCGCCACGACCTCCGACGTGGTCGACACCCCGGGCAGGAAGGGGAGCCCGGACGCGCGCATCGCCGCCAGCAGCACCTCCGTCCAGCCGGGGCTCACCAGGAACCGCGCGCCCGCCGCCCGGCACCGCGTCACCTGCTCCGGCGTGATGACCGTCCCGGCCCCGACGACCGCCTCGGGCACGGCGCCGGCGATCTCCCGGATGACGTCGAGCGCGGCGGGCGTGCGCAGCGTCACCTCGACGGCCGGCAGTCCACCCGCGACCAGCGCCCGCGCCAGCGGCACGGCGTCGGCGGCGTCCCGCAGGACCACCACGGGCACGACGGGGGCGATGTCCAGCACCGAGGCAGCCGAAGGGGAGGGCAGGAGTGAGGTCATGCGCCTCATCCTGCCCCCGGTGTGCAGCACGCGCAAAGGTCGTTGCGCATGATGCAACGGTGGGTCGGTCGGTGCCATCGGCTAGTGGACGTGCTCCACCAGTACATCCAGCGTCCAGACAGCCCCTGCCCGCGCCGGGGCCTTCTCCTCCACCACGTAGCCGAGGTCCCGCAGCGCGACCACCAGCTCGGCGGGGCCCTGCGGGGCGATCCCCGCCGTCAGCAGACTCCGTACGATCCGCCCCTTGGTCGCCTTGTTGAAGTGGCTGACCACCTTCCGGGTCGGCGCGTGCAGCACCCGCACGCTCGCCGTCCGCCCGGCCACCTCGCCCTTCGGCTTCCACGCCGCCGCGTACGCCGCCGACCGCAGGTCCAGCACCAGCCCGTCCCCGGCCGCCTCGGGCAGCACCTCCGCCATCGGCGCCCGCCAGTACGCGCCCAGCGCCCCCAGTGCGGGCAGCTTCACCCCCATCGAGCAGCGGTACGACGGGATCCGGTCCGTCACCCGGACCGCCCCCCACAACCCCGAGAACACCAGCAGCGACCCGGCCGCCCGCTCCTGCGCCGCCGCGTCCAGCGAGGCCAGGTCCAGGGAGTCGTACAGCACGCCCGTATAGATCTCACCGGCCGGCCGGGCGCCCGCCGTGCGCAGCGCCGCGTTCTTGGCGACCTCACCGCGCAGCCCCTCGCTCAGCCCCAGCACCTCGCGCGCCTTGTCCTCGTCCCCCGCGCACAGCTCGACCAGCTCGGCCAGCACGGCCTCCCGGGCGGCGGCGAGCCCCGGCAGCGACAGCGACGCCGGCTCCAGCGGGGCGCCACCACCGGACGCGGCCTTTCCTTCGGACGGGGGCAGCAGGACGAGCACGCGCGTTTCTCCTTCGATAGGGCTCCGCGCCAGCGTACGGGGTGGGGCCGCGGTGCCGGGCGAGCCGTGTCCCTGCGACGGCGGTGATCACGTTCCACGATCGAGGGAAGGGCTCCCGATCTCACGGACAGGTGATCCGGCGATGTCCGAGTCCGGCGAGCGACCGAAGGAGGGGCGTGACATGACCGCCATGGCCCATGAGCCGCTCACGCAGGAAGAGGTCCCTGCTGGAGGGCTTTCTCGCCCTGGACACCCTGAAAGGTTCCGGGCGGAGCTCGTCGAGGGGGAGATCGTCGTGACGCCGCCGTCGGACGGGGAACGCTGAGCCGCGGACCGGCCGCCGCACCCGGCCGCGGCGCACGCCCGGTACCATGGTCCATACGGCAGACGAGCCGGGCGGACGGCCGCGTGGAGCCCCCAGGGGCTTCCCGAGGAACGTCCGGGCTCCACAGGGCAAGGTGGTGGCTAACGGCCACCCGGGGTGACCCGCGGGACAGTGCCACAGAAAACAGACCGCCGGGGACCTCGGTCCTCGGTAAGGGTGAAACGGTGGTGTAAGAGACCACCAGTGCCCAGGGTGACCTGGGCAGCTAGGTAAACCCCACCCGGAGCAAGGTCAAAAGGAGCGCCGTCAAAAGCGCTCTGCGCGGACGTTCGAGGGCTGCCCGCCCGAGTCCGCGGGTAGACCGCACGAGGCCGGCGGCAACGCCGGTCCTAGATGGATGGCCGTCTCCCCGGCCGCCGCGAGGCGACCGGGTGACAGAACCCGGCGTACAGCCCGACTCGTCTGCCGCCACCTGCGGCTTTGCCTCGGAAAGCGCCTCTGGCCTGCGTCGGAGGCCCTTTCCGGTCTTTCGGGGGCTTGCCGCGTCAGGTGGCGGAAGTCCCTCGGAAGTCCCTCGGAAGTCCCTCGGACAGCGCGGAAAGTCCCTGGAAGGTCCTGGAGCGGAGGGGCGCGCGAGGCCTCTGGGCTCGGCGTTCGCGAGAACCGTCGGAACATGGCGCTGGAGCCGCAGGTGTTGTATGAGTTCCCCGGTACGCGCATACCGTTGCGTCTTCTCCAGCGGGTCCCCGTAGGCGAGTTGCTCCACCGGGTCGCCGCCGGTGACCACGTTGAGCGCGATGCGGTCGCCGAACGGTCTGCGGAAGGTGTCCGCCTGCTGGGCGATGAGCGTGGGCTGCGTCAGCCCGGCCCGGAAGGCGACCAGGAACCCAGTCCGCTCGGTGACCGCCGCGACGGCGGAGGTGAGCACCCACGGGTCCACACAGCCGAGGCCCACCGGCGTGAGCACCTTGCCGAACGGACCCGTGATCCGCCCCAGGCGGAACTGACGGGCAGTCGCTTCGGCGCGGTGGTGAGCGAATCCCGCAGTGGCAGCGGTCGGCCTGGCTCGCGTGCGTCGTCTGTGCCGCCGTGGTGGGCACCGGGTGCTGGGGTGGCCGACGTGCGCTCGCACTCGAAGCGGCATCGGCGCAGGAAGCGCGGTCCCGGATGGCGGCGCCGCCGCTCGGGAGCGGGTGGCAGCAGCGCAGCCACCCGCTCCCACAGGTCCTCAGGAACAGGAGCAGTACGCGCCCCCGACACCCTGCCGACCATAGGACCCACCGCACAACTCAATCTGAGACGATCGGTTGACGAACTACCGGTGATGCGTCCCCGCTACCCGACTGGTGATCGGCAGGAACGGCTGAAGGCGGCCTCAGAGCCCGTTGACGTTCAGCAGCAGGTTGGGGCTTCCGGTTTGGGCATTCGTAACCACCCCGCTCGTGGCCGCCGACTTGATCGCGGCGGTGACGGTCGCCGGGCTCGCCGAGGGATGGGTGGCCAGGTAGAGGGCGGCGGCGCCGGTCACATGCGGGGTGGCCATCGAGGTGCCGCTCTTGACGGCGGTGGCGGTGTCGGAGGTGTAGCCGAGGGACGTGATGGAGGAGCCGGGGGCGAAGATGTCGACGCACGTGCCGTAGTTGGAGAAGCTGGAGCGGGCGTCGGCGTTGGTGGTGGAGGCGACGGTGATCACTGAGGGCTCGCGGGCGGGGGACTGGTCGCAGGCGTCGACGGCGTTGTTGCCGGCGGAGACGGCGACGGTGACTCCGGCGTCGACCATGCCCGCCACGGCAGCGTCCTTGGCGGTGCTCGTGCTGCCGCCTATGGAGACGTTGGCGACGGCGGGCAACTGGGCGTGGGTGGCGACCCATTCGTAGCCGGCGATGACGTTCGCGGTGGTGCCGCTGCCGCTGCAGTCGAGGACGCGCACGGCGACCAGCTTCACGCCTTTGGCCACGCCGTAGGTGCTGCTGCCGACGGTACCGGCGGTGTGCGTGCCGTGGCCGTTGCAGTCGTCGGCGACGGAATCGTCATCGACGAAGTCGTAGCCGTAGCCGGCCCGTCCGCCGAAGTTGCCGTGCGTGATGCGGATGCCGGAGTCGATGACGTAGGCGGTGACGTTGCTCGCTTTGGTCGAGTAGGTGTAACTGCCGCTGAGCGGGAGGTTCGCCTGGTCGACGCGATCGAGTCCCCACGTGGGGGAGGACTGGGTGGTGTCGGCGTACTCGACGCTGTTCTGTTCGACGAAGGCGACGGATGGATCGGCCGCCAACTGGCGGGCCTGGGTGGCGGTGGCTTCGAGAGTGAAGCCGTTGAGGGTGGCGCTGAAGGTGCGGTGCACCTTGCCACCGAACTTGCCGGTGAGCTGACCGGCCTTGCCCTTTCTGGCGCTGGGGGCGTCCTTCTTGAGCACGACGATGTACGAGCCGTCGATGCCCCGGGGGTTGTCGGCGCCTCGTACGACGCCGAGCGGTACGGGCTCGGAGGCGTCTGCCAACGGTGCGAGACCGGTCAGGGTGAGCACCGTACCGGCGCAGGTGAGCAGGGCCAATCTCCTACGCAGCATGCGGGGATGTCTCCTCGAAATGGTGTGACGCATGGGGTGGTTCCCGTGTGGGACCGACCAGAAGCTAGCGCCAAGAAACGGTGAAGCCGCCTGGTCAAAGCTGGTGAGGGTGATCTTTATGCTGGCGTTAAGGGGGCGCTCAGACTGTGCTCAGGTAGCAGGGCTTCTGCGAAGTCGCGAGGCAGGGGGCTCGCCTGCCGCACAGTGAGCTTCTTCAGCGAGGCCACTGATCGGGTGACGTGACGGACAAGGGGCCCCAGGTGGTCGGCCGAGATGTCTGACGTCGCAACCGATCGACGCAAAAGCCCCGTTGGCATCTCCACTGCCGCAATCGGCCTGCCGTAGGTCCTGGTGGAGTGGCGCACGGTGCTCATCGCCGTCGTCACCGGTGAGGGTGGCCGCCGCTGCGGGTTTCCTCCGCACCAGCGCGCCCTGGTCTCCACCGTCATCGCCCCGTCATGCCGGTCCCGGCACGGCCACCCTTTAGGCTGGTCGGCGGGTAGGGAAGAAGAGGGGGATCAGGTGAGCACGCAGAGACAGCGGCGTGAGCTGGCTCAGTTCATCCGCAGTCGGCGCGAGCGTCGCAAGCCCCAGGACGTGGGACTGCCCGTCGTCGGCCACCGGCGCACACCGGGGCTGCGGCGCGAGGAGGTCGCCACGCTCGCCGGCCTCAGCATCACCTGGTACACGTGGTTGGAGCAGGCGCGGGAGATCCGGGTCTCCCGGCAGGTGCTCGGCAGCCTCGCGAACGCACTGGGCCTGGACCCGGTCGAGCGCGACCACTTGTTCCGGTTGGCCGGTGAGGTACCGCCGGGCAACGCCCCGCCGCGCCCCGAACTCCCCAAGCAGTACGAGCTGTTGCTCACCCACCTGAACCCGAATCCGGCGTTCATCGTGAACCGGCGCTTCGACATCCTGGCCTGGAACCAGGGCTGCGAGCTGCTCTACGGAGACCTGGGCGCGCTCCCCGACGAGCGCCGCAACGTCCTGTGGCTCACTTTCACCTCCCCGGAGGTGCGGGCGATGTCGGAGAACTGGGAGGAGGAGGCCTCGTACACCCTCGCCCTGTTCCGCACCCAGGTCGGCGAGCGCATCCTCGACCCCGGCATCGTCGAACTCCTCGACGCCCTGGAGGAGTCCAGCCCGGACTTCACCCGGCTGTGGCAGCTCAAGGAGCTGGCCCCGTTCATCCCCAAGGCGCGCACCGTCAACCATCCGCGGCTCGGCGTGATCGAGCTGGAGTACATCAAGATGCATGTCGCGGACGACGACAAGACCCTCGTGTCGTATCTCGTGAAGCCAGGATCGGACCTGGAACGGCGCCTGGGCGAACTGCTGCGGAAGCGCGAGGACTGAGCCGCTCCCCTGAGGTCGCCACCGGCGCGGCTCTGGCGGGGGTGCGCCGCGCTTGTGGAGCCGAGCACAGCGACGACGGCTCCCCCTACGCCGGCCTGTACACCTCGCTCGTCCTGTCGTCCCGGGCCGTACCGGGACATGCACGCGGCGACCGGAGGGGTGCCGGTGCCTGACGGGGCCACCGACGGCTCGTACACCAACTACCCGGACACCGACCTGGCCGACCCCGCCTGGCACACCTCGGGCATGCCGTACCACCCTGTACCGCAAGGGCAACTGCCCGCGGCTCCAGCGGGTCAAGGCCGCGTACGACCCCGGGAACGCCTTCCGGCACCCACTGTCGGTCCGGCTGCCGGACGACTGAGGCCTCGCCCGGACAGCACCCGCCCCACCGGATCAGATCCGGTGGGCCGGGTGCTGTCCGGGGGATGGCCCGGCTTCCTCGGAACCGGGCCCCGGAGAGGCTCGGTTCCCGGTTCCCGTGGCGGTCCGTGGTCAGGCGACCGTGAAGCCGCCGTCGACCGGGAGGATCGTGCCGGTCACGTACTCCGCGCCGACGAGATAGGCGATCGCGTCAGCCACCTCGCCGGGCTTGCCGACCCGCTTGATCGGCAGGTCCTGCGCCATCGCGGTGAACTGGCCCGCACGCGCTTCCTCGGGCACGAACGACCACCAGGGCGTGTCCACGGCCCCCGGTGCCACGGCGTTGACGCGGACCGGCGACAGCTCGGCCGCCAGCGGCGAGACGATCCGCTCGATCGCGCCGTTGACCGCGGCGAACGTCACGGTGCCGGGGACGGCGGAGCGCGCGGTGGCTGCGGACACGAACGTGATGGAGCCCGTGACCCGCGCCTTCTGGACGGCGGACAGGTAGGCGAACAGCTTGCCGTCGAAGGCGGACCTGATGTCCGCGACCTTCAGGCCGGCCAGCGGGCCGAGACCCAGCGCGCCCGGGCTGAAGGCGAGCACCAGATGGTCGAAGGAGCCCACCCGCTCGAAGAACTCGGCGACGGCCTGCTCGTCGGTGCCGTCCACCCGCTCGGCGCCGGCCACCCGGTCCTTGACCGCGGCCAGCTTCTCGGCGTCGCGTCCGGTGACGATCACTTCGGCGCCGGTCGCCGTCAGCTTCTCCGCCGTCGCCAGGCCGATACCCGACGTACCGCCCAAGATCACAACACGCATCATTGCCTCCAGTTGTTCCCTGCTTGCGTCACTGATCCTGGGGCTCTGCCGGAGGACCTTCCAGATGCGCGTTGTGCTGGTGGCAGGGCTACCAGGCAGACCGGGACCGCGCCGATGCCGTTGGTTCCGATACCAGGAGGTTGAATACCGGGAGGAAGGGTCTCGATGTCCCCGACCGGCGGGGCCGTCCCCACGCTGCCGCCGGACCGAGTCCACAGGGCGACCATGTGACGGTCCGCCAGGTACGTGGCCTGACTGTCCGACGGCGCGGCGGGGGGTTCCCGCCCGGTTCCCATGGTCAGTGGGTGCCCACGTCGTCGCCTTCACGGGCGAGGCGGTCAGCGGCTTCGGCCCGGTGAGCCGTTCGGGTCGCGGAGAGAGCGGATCCCCGTCCGTCTTCCTGTCCGGACTCCGCCTCGCGTACGGGCGCCGTGGGCTTCTTCTCCTGCGGGCCGGGTTCGTCACCGGGACACGTCGGCCCAGACGGTCTTGACCAACTCGCCGCGTGGATCGCAACCCCAGCGGGTGGCGAAGGAGTCGACCAGGAGGAGGCCGCGACCGCTGGTCGACGTGTCGGGCGGCGGCGATGTGGCAGAGGGCGTACCGCCGGGCAGCGGCGGCAGGCGGTCCGGGCGGGTGTCGCTCACCTCGACGCGGGCTCGGGCCGCGGAGAGGGAGAGGCGCACCTCGAAGTCCCGTCCGGGGGTGCGGCCGTGGGTGACGGCGTTCGCGGCGAGTTCGGCGGTGATGGCGACGACGGCGCGTGTGACGGGAGCGGTGCGGGGCAGGCCCCATTCTTCGAGCTGCCGCTCCACGAGGAGGCGGGCGAGACGGGCACCTCGACGGGTGGAGCTGAGCTGGATCCTGAAGCGGTGGCCGGGAGTGGGAGTGGGAGTGGGGGTGGGGGTGGGGGTGGGGGTGGTCGCGGGGGAGGGCAGCACGTTCGTCGGACTCCGGTCGGTGTGGTGGGCATCGCTGTGTAGCGATCCGCTTACAGAGTGAGACGGAGCGGCTACGCTCACCAGAGGTCAGCAGGTGACAACGCTTCTGTCGCGCGGGAGATGACGTTGAGCAATATCTATGGGGACTGGTTGAAGGCTCAGCGGGAGGCGGCCGGGCTGACGCAGCAGGAGCTGGCGGACCAGGCGATCATGACCCGTTCGCACATCTCGCACATCGAGGCCGGCCGCCGCGTCCCGTCCAAGGAGGACGCGCGGCGGCTGGACAGGGCACTGAACACCGGGGATGTGCTGAGCAGCTTCCTGCCGGACAGGGGCGCGGCGGTCGCGGAGTACTTCGAGGCGGCTCGGTTGCTCGAACAGCAGGCGGTGGTGATCCGTGAGTTCGCCCTGTCGTACGTCCCCGGGATCCTCCAGACAGAGAGGTACGCACGTGCGGTTTTGGCCACGTCGTTCCCCCCTGTGAGCGAAGCGGAACGTGACAGTCTTGTCGTCACCCGACTCGAGCGCGCGAAGGTTCTGTGCGATCCGGTGACGCCCGTGGTCTGGGTGCTGCTCGACGAAGCCGTGCTGCGGCGTGCAGTCGGTGGCCCCGACGTCATGGCAGAGCAGATCATGCACATCGTCGGTCTGGTGGAGAGCGACCGTGTCCGAGTGCATGTGATGCCGTTCGCGCTTGGCTTCCACCCGCTGATGGACGGCATGCTCACGCTGATGTCTTTCGAGGACCAGCCACCCGTTGCGTACGGTGAGGGCCTACGCATGGGGAAGCTGCACGATACCCCGTCCATGGTGCAGGAGTTGCATGGTCGGTACGATCTCGCACTGAGCGACGCACTGCCGCTGAAGGAGTCTCTGACCCTGCTGAGGGCGACAGCGAAGGATTACGGACGCCATGACTGACCGAATCATCGTGCATGCTGCCGAGTTGCAAGGCTGGCGGAAGTCCTCCTACAGCAACAGCGAAGGCGGCAGTTGCGTCGAGGTGCTCGACGGCCACCCCTCAGGCACCCCTGTCCGTGACTCCAAGGCGCCCGACGGGCCCGCCCTGGTCTTCTCGACAGCCGGCTGGTCGGCGTTCGTCACGGCGGTCAAGGCCGGCGACCTCCGGTCCTGAGCGCGCCAGTGACCGCTCCGCCACCCGGCGCAGATGCCGCCCGAACACCTCCCGGGCGTCCGGTGTCAGCGTCCGCAGTGCCACCAGTGCCGTGATCACGACGTCGCAGAGTTCGGCCTCGACGTCCTCCCAGGTGTGGCTGGTGCCCTTGCGGGGGTTCTGGCCGGTCGCGCCGATCACCGCCTGGGCGGCCTCGCCGACCTCCTCGGAGAGTTTCAGCATGCGCAGCAGCAGGCCCTCCCGGCCGGCGATCGGCTGATCGGCGTCCAGCCAGGCCCACAGGGCGTCGACGGTCGCCCAGAGGTCGGTGGGTGAGGTGGGGGAGGGGGCGGGCGCGGGGGGCGGTGGGGGCGGGGTGCTGTCGGTCATGCGCGCAGCCTGCCCCCGGCGGTCACTCCTCGAACAGCGCCTCCTGCTCGCCCTCCTGACGGCGACGCAGCCGCCGGGTGCGCAGGCCCACGACCACCGCTGTGGCCGCCGCCGTCACGCCGAGGGCCGTCGGGACCATCCAGCCCCGGTTGACGGCGTGGCCGAGGACGTGGTCGAGGGAGAGGCGGCCGGGGCCGGTGACGGCCAGGGACGCGCCGGTGAGGCCGAGGGTGGCCGCGTGCTCGTAGCCGCCCTCCTGAGCGAAGAAGCCGTTCGGTACGTGCACCGCGGCCGCGCCCGCCATCGCGCCGGCCGCCGCCGCGCCCGCCGCCGGGGTGGCCAGGCCCAGCGCCAGCAGCGCACCGCCGCCGGCCTCCGCCAGGCCCGAGGCCGTCGCGCTCGCCCGGCCCGGGGCGTAGCCGACGGACTCCATGTACTGGCCGGTGCCCTCCAGGCCGTGTCCGCCGAACCAGCCGAACAGCTTCTGCGTGCCGTGGGCCACCAGCACTCCGCCGGTGCCCAGCCGGAGCAGCAGCAGTCCCAGATCACGTCGGTCGAAACAGGTCACGGTGACTCCCGGAGAGGAGGGGATGGAGGGAACGGACGGGGGCGGTTACCACCGTGGCATTGCTCGGGCCGTCCCGCCCCGTCCGGGCGCCGTTCGGGTGGCGGGGTGCGGAGGGCGGTGTGAAGGTGAGCCGTATGACGATCCAGACCGGAAGACTCACCGACCCGGCCGTGCGGGCCTTCGTCTCCGCGGTGAACGCGCACGACCGGGAGGCCTTCATGAGCCTGCTCACGGCCGACGCGACCATGGCGGACGACGGTTCCGACCGCGACCTCGCCGAGTGGACCGAGCGGGAGATCTTCTCCTCCCACGGCCACCTGGAGGTCGACAACGAGTCCAACGGCGGCCGGGTCCTCCTCGCCCGCTACAGCAACGACACCTGGGGCGAGATGCGCACCAAGTGGCGGTTCGAGGTGGAGGACGACGGGCGGATCTCCCGCTTCGAGACCGGGCAGGCATAGCCGCCGGGCCCGTGCGGCCTGCGGAGTCGGGGACACGTGTGAACGCACGTGAACGCGCGCGGGCCGCTCACCGGCGAGCGGACGGCCGAGGCCGACCTGATGCTCGGGCGGTGAGCGGCCCTTCGGGTGCGCGTCCCAGCAGGGCGCGTCAGGAGCCGACCGGGGCGGGTCAGCGGCTGACCGCCTGCTCCTTCAGCGTCAGCTGCCCGGCCTTGATGGTGGCCAGGCGCGGGGCGCGGCGGGCGATGGACGAGTCGTGGGTGACCATGATGAAGGTCAGGCCGTACTCCTGCCACAGCCCCTCCAGCAGGGCCATGATGTCGTCGCGGGTGCCCTCGTCGAGGTTGCCGGTGGGCTCGTCGGCGAGGAGGACCTTCGGCTTCTTCACCAGCGCGCGGGCGATGGCGACACGCTGCTGCTGGCCGCCCGACATCTCGGACGGGACGTGCGACAGCCGCTCGCCCAGGCCGACCGACCGCAGGGCCTCCGCCGCGCGCTCGCGCCGCTCGGCCGGCTTCACGCCGAGCGGCACCAGGGCCGTCTCGACGTTCTCCTGGGCGGTCAGGGTGGGGATGAGGTTGAACGCCTGGAAGATGATGCCGATGTTCTCGGCGCGCACCCGGGTCAGCTTCGCCTCGCCGAGGCGGGCCAGGTCGACGCCGTCGAGCTCGACGCTGCCCTCGGACGGGCGGTCCAGAGCGCCGATCATCTGCAGCAGCGTGGACTTGCCGCCGCCGGTCGGTCCCTGGATGACGAGCTGGTCGCCGTCCTCGATCGTGAGGTCGATGCCGCGCAGCGCCTCGACCGTCTCCTTGCCCCGCGTGTAGCGCTTGGTCACGCCGGTGAGCTTGTACATGGACTTCTCCGTGATCCGTAATCCGTGAGGGAGATGGCGGCCGGTCAGGAAACGCTGCGCAGGGCGTCCGCCGGGCGCATCCGGGAGGCGCGCCAGCCGCCCATGGCACCGGCGATGAGACCGCCGGCGACCGCCAGGCCGACCGCGAGCGCGATGGTGGTGAGGGAGACGGGCGCGGAGAGCGCGATCTCCAGGGTGTTGCCGGCCGACTGGCCGCCCGCGCCACCGCCGCCGCCCGGGCCGCCGCCCATGCCGCCGCCGCCCATGCCGCCGCCACCGGTGGTGCCGAGCTCCGCGGTCAGCGTCGGGCTGATCGCCGTCACCGTGTACGCCGCGGCCAGGCCGAGCGCGATACCGAGGACGCCGCCGAGGAGGCCGTTGACGATGGACTCGCCGACCACCTGCCGGGTCACCCGGCGGCTCGGCCAGCCCAGCGCCTTCAGCGTGCCGAACTCGCGCACCCGGCGGGACACCGCGGAGGAGGTCAGCAGCGCGGCGACCAGGAACGCGGCCACGAGCACGGCGATGGACAGCCACTTGCCGACGCCGGCCGCCAGGTCCGAGGCGGTGGAGAGGGAGCCGGAGACCGTGTCCGCGAGGTCGGCGGAGGTCGTCACCGTCGTACCGGAGATGTTCTTCTGGATCGCCGCCTTGACGGTGTCGATCTGCTTCGAGTCGGTCGCCTTGACGTAGATGGTGGTGACCTGGTCCGCCGCGTCGGCGAGGGTCTGCGCCTGCTTCAGCGGCAGGTAGACGTCCGTGGTGGACTCGCTGCTCTCGGGCGTCGCGACGCCGATGACCTTGTACTTGGTGCCGGAGATGGTCAGCGTGGAGCCGACCTTGTAGGAGTTCTCCTTGGCGTACGAGGCGCTGACCAGCGCCACCTCGGCGTCGGCCTGCGCGGACGTGAAGGTCTTGCCGGAGGTGATGCTCGTGCCGGCCAGCGGACCGAGGTCCTGGTCGGTGACGTCGACGCCCGCCACGGAGTACGAGTTGACGTCGAAGGAGGCGCCGCCGCCCTGCACCTGCGGGGCCGCGGTGCTGTTGCCGCTGCTGCCGCCGCCCGGGCCGCCCTGGCCCTGCGACTGGCCGCCGGAGGAGCTCTGCGCCTCGCCCCGGGTGAAGGAGCCGTCGACCTTGGTGACGTTCAGGGTGAGCGCGCCGACCGCGGACGCCACGCCCTTCTGCTTCGCGACCTTCGCCACGAGCGACGACTCCAGGGCCTGACCTCCCTGCGTCATCACACGGTCCGAGCTCTGTTCCTCGTCCTCGTCGGAGGAGGCGTCGAACTCGAATCTGGGGCCCTGGGAGCTGTTTCCGGTGGGCGCCGTACGGGCCTTGGTGACGGTCATGTCGGTGCCGAGGCCGTAGAGCGACTGCAGGACCTTGTCCTGTGCCTGTGTCATGCCGGCCGACACCGAGTTGACGGTGATGACCAGCGCGATACCGAGCGCCAGACCCAGTGCGATGACCAGGGCCGCCTTCTTGCGCCGGCCCAGCTCGCGCTTGAGATAGATGCCAAACATCCCGTTCCTCGTAAGGTTCTTGGCGCCCGCTGTGGGCGCGGCATCAAATTAGGGAGAAACCTTTGAGTCGGCATGGGTAAAGGATGTGCAAGGCCTGGGAATACCGCGGTGTGGAATGAGAATTCCCTGAGGGTGTCCGAAGTGCCCCGAGGATGCCCGAAGTGCTCCTGCGGCGCGCGGAGCGCGGCGAGGGCACGCGGAGGCCGCCGACGGTGTGTGCGGAAGCCGCTGACGGTGTGTGCCGCGGCCGTCTGCGGCAGGTGCGGCGGCCGTCTGCGGTGTGTGCGGGAGCGTGCCGCTCCGGTGGTGCGGCAGCCGTTCCACGGTCCGGTGCGTACCCCGCGGCTGCGCGCGGGGTCCACCCCCACCCGGTGCCGTGGAACGGCTGCCCCTCCCCCTCGGTGTGGCTCGGCGGAACGCTCTTGCCTCAAGTGTGAACGTTCGGTGGAGGTGAGCCGAGCATAAGGCCGCTACCGGGCGCAATGGGTCGGAAGGGGCAGATCCGCTTGTGCAGATAGGCCGGTTGGCGACCTGTGGGGCGGGCGGTCAGCCCCGGCCCACGTACGGCATCGCCGTCGCCAGGACCGTCGCGAACTGCACGTTCGCCTCCAGCGGCAGCTCCGCCATGTGCCGTACGGTGCGGGCCACGTCGGCGACGTCCATCACCGGTTCCGGCACGGTCTCCCCGTTGGCCTGGAGCGCGCCCGTCGCCATCCGGGCCGTCATGTCGGTGGCCGCGTTGCCGATGTCGATCTGCCCGACCGCGATGCGGTACGGCCGCCCGTCCAGCGACAGCGACTTGGTGAGGCCGGTGAGGGCGTGCTTGGTCGCCGTGTAGGCGACGGAGTGCGGGCGGGGCGTGTGCGCGGAGATCGAGCCGTTGTTGATGATCCGGCCGCCCTGCGGGCTCTGCTCCTTCATCTGCCGGTACGCCGCCTGCGCGCACAGGAACGCCCCGTTGAGATTGGTGTCCACCACGTGCCGCCAGGCGTCGTAGGGGAGGTCCTCGACGGGCACGCCGCCGGGGCCGAACGTGCCCGCGTTGTTGAACAGCAGATCGAGCCGGCCGAACCGGTCGCGCACCGCGGCGAACAGGGCCGCCACGTCGTCGGGGCGCGAGACGTCCGTCCGTACGGCGAGACACCCGGCCTCCGGGGCGGCCAGTGCCGCCGTCTCGGCGGCCAGTGCCGCCGTCTCCTCCAGGGCCTCGGCGCGGCGGCCCGCCAGGGCCACCGACCAGCCCGTGCGCAGCAGTTCCACGGCCACGGCGCGGCCGACGCCGGAACCGGCGCCCGTGACCACGGCGATCTTCGACTGTCCGGCACTCCCGGCACTTCGCTCGGCGTTCATGGGCCCGCAGCGTACGGCAGGGCCACGTGATGCGGAACGCGTTCGTCCGCCACCCGACTGTCGGGTGCGCGCCCCTCCGGTGTCGTCCCGGGGTCGTCCCCGGCCATTCCAATGCCTCCTGCATCCATTTTCTGGGGAGGACCGGAATGACACCCGCAGCACGCCCGTCCCAGCACGCCCCCGAACTCCGCGCCGCCGCCCGCCACATCGGCCGCCGCCGCTTCCTCACCGTCACCGGAGCGGCCGCCGCCCTCGCCTTCGCGGTCAACCTGCCCGCCGCCGGCGCCGCGGCCGCCGCCGAACTCGACCCCGCCCGGATCACCGACGACCCCTTCACCCTCGGGGTGGCCTCCGGTGACCCGCTGCCCGGCTCCGTGCTCCTGTGGACCCGCCTCGCCCCGGTCCCCTACCAGCCCGACGGCGGCCTGCCCGCGGAACGCGTCACCGTCCGCTGGGAACTGGCCCACGACGAGAACTTCCGACGCGCCGTCAGACGCGGCACGGTCACCGCCCACCCCGAGTTCCACCACACCGTCCACGTCGAGGCCGGCCACCTGGACCCCGACCGCGTCTTCTACTACCGCTTCCGCGTGGGCGACTGGATCAGCCCGACCGGCCGCACCCGCACCGCGCCCGCCACCCGCTCCCGCGTCGCGGACCTCACACTCGCCGCCGTCTCCTGCCAGGCCTACGCCGACGGCTACTACACCGCGTACGGCCACCTCGCCCAGGACGACGTCGACGTCGTCTTCCACCTCGGCGACTACCTCTACGAGTACGCCGTCAACTCGGTCGGCAACTACCGCAACTACACCGACCGCACGCTCCCCGACCTGTTCAACCACGAGACGGTGACCCTGGAGGACTACCGCCTGCGGTACGCCCTCTACAAGTCCGACCCCGACCTGATGGCCGCGCACGCCGCGCACCCCTTCGTCGTCACCTGGGACGACCACGAGACCGAGAACAACTACGCCGGCGACACCCCCGAGAACACCGTCCCGCCGGAGGAGTTCCTGCTGCGCCGCGCCTCCGCCTACCGCGCCTACTGGGAGAACCAGCCGCTGCGCCGCCCCCAGCTCCCCGACGGCTCCGACATGCGGCTCTACCGCCGCCTGCACTGGGGCGACCTCGCCCAGTTCGACGTCCTCGACACCCGCCAGTACCGCTCCGACCAGGCCTACGGCGACGGCGCCCAGCTCCCCGGCCCCGACATCGACGACCCGTCCCGCACCATGACCGGCGCCACGCAGGAGCGCTGGCTGCTCGACGGCTGGCGCACGTCACGGGCGCTGTGGAACGTCGTACCGCAGCAGGTCACGTTCTCGCAGCGGAAGCTGGACCTGAACCCGGTCGCCAAGCTCTCGATGGACGCCTGGGACGGCTACCGCGCCTCCCGCCGCCGCGTCCTGGACGGCGCGCTCGCCGCCGGCGTCGACAACCTCATGGTCCTCACCGGTGACGTGCACGTCGGGTACGCCTTCGACATCAAGGACGACTTCGACGACCCGGCGTCCCGGACGCTGGGCACGGAGATCGTGGCCACCTCGATCGCCAGCGGCCGCGACGGCGCCGAGAAGCCCGCCAACTGGGCCACCTACACGGCCGCCAACCCGCACCTGAAGTTCTACAACGGGCGGCGCGGCTACGTCACCGTCGCCCTCGGCCGCGACCTCGCCCGCGCCGACTTCAAGACCGTCCCCTACATCACCCGCACGGGCGCGCCGGTCACCACCGCCGCGTCCTTCGTCACCGAGGTGGGCGAGCAGGGACTCAAGCCGGCCTGACCCGCCGGGACCGCCCTACGGCGCCTGCGGCGGCCAGGCGTCGCCCCAGTCGGCGTCCCGTGCCGCCCGGTACAGCTCGCCGTGGCGTTTCGTCACCGTCGTCCGCTCCAGCCGCTCCTCGGCCCCGCACAGGTCGAGGAGCACCTGGCCCTTGCGGATCTGCGGTCGCCGGACCACCCGGGCGGGCGCCGGGGCCACGGGGAAGCGGGCGGCGGCGACGTAGGAGAACTTCTCGTCCTCGTAGGGCAGGGAGCCGCCCTTGACCTGCCGGTGCAGCGAGGAACGGCTGACCCGTGCCGAGAAGTGGCACCAGTCGGTGCCCGGCGCGATCGGACAGGCGGCGCTGTGCGGACAGGGCGCGGCGACCCGGAAACCGGCGGCGACGAGCCGGCCGCGGGCCTCGATGACGCGTGCGTAGCCGTCCGGGGTGCCCGGCTCGACGATCACCACGGCCCGCGCGGCGGCCGCGGCGGCGTCCACCAGGGCGGCGCGGTCGGCGGCGGACAGCTCGTTGAGGACGTAGGAGACGGTGACCAGGTCGGTGGCGTCGAGGGCGAGCGCCGCGCCGATGCGGGCGCGCTGCCAGCTCACGTCCCGCAGTGCCGGGTTCGCGCCCGCGATCTCCCGGCCCAGGGCCAGCGCCGGCTCCGCCCAGTCCAGGACGGTCACCGGGCGCTGTCCGCCCCAGGTCGCCTCGACCGCCCAGGTCGCCGCGCCGGTGCCGCCGCCGACGTCCACATGGCCGCCGGGCACCCACCCGGGCACGGCGTCCGCGAACGCCTCCAGCGCCGACCGGACCGCCTCGAAGGTCGCCGGCATGCGGTACGCGGCGTAGGCGGCGACATCGGCGCGGTCGCGCAGGATGGGCGCGTCGGTGGGCGTGGCGCCCCGGTAGTTGGCGATCAGCCGGTCCACGGCCTGCGCGGCCTGCTTGGGCGGGAGCCCGTCGAGGAGATCCGTGAGGGCGCCACGGAGCATCTCGGAGGCGGATACGGAGACGTTCACCCCACGATTTTCTCAGGTCCCGCGCCCGGCCCCGACCCGCCGTCCCCCGCGGGGCGGCCGACGCCCCTCCGCCACGGGGCGGGCTCACCGCACTGCTGGGCCCCTCCGCCACGGGGCGGGCTCACCGCACTGCTGGGCCCCTCCGCCACGGGGCGGGCGGGCTCACCGCACTGCTGGGCCCCTCCGCCACGGGGCGGGCGGGCTCACCGCACCGCTGGGCCGCCCGTCACCGGGCCGGCGCGCTCACCGCACCGCTCTCGCCAGCCGCGTCCCCGCCCGGGCCCGCGGCGCGCTGTCCGGCGTCCGGCGCACCGGATGCACCGTGTTCGCCAGCAGGATGAGGAAACCGTCCGTCGCCGGGTCCAGCACCAGCGACGTCCCCGTGAACCCCGTGTGGCCCGCGGCACCCCGGCCGGCGAGCTCCCCCATGAACCACGGCTGGTCCACCGCGAACCCCAGCCCCGGCGGCGTCAGCAGCAGTTCCGCGAAGTCCGGCCCGAGGACGCGGGCGGGCCCGTACGCGCCGCCCGCGAGCAGGGCCCGGCAGAACACGGCCAGGTCGCGGCCCGTGGAGAACAGGCCCGCGTGACCGGCCACCCCGCCCAGCGCCCAGGCGTTCTCGTCGTGCACCACGCCCCGCAGCGGACCCCGGTCGGCCTTGGCCCACGGGCGCCGCTGGTCCTCGGTGGCCGCCGCGCCGGGGCAGGGCCCGAAACCGGTCGACGTCATGCCCAGCGGCCGGGTGATCCCGTCGCGCACGAGGACGTCCAGGCCGCGCCCGGTCAGCCGCTCCAGGAGCTGCTGGAGCAGCAGCATGTTCAGGTCGGAGTACCGGTACGTGCCCGGCTCGCCCACCGGCGCCTCGGCGCGCAGCAGCTCCAGGCGCTCCGTGCCGTCCGCGCAGTCGTACAGCGGCAGCTCGGGACGGAGCCCGGAGGTGTGGGTGAGCAACTGGCGGACGGTGACGCCGTGGGCGGCGGCCGCGCGGAAGTCCGGCAGGTAGGCGCCGATCCGCGTGTCGATGCCGAGCGTGCCCCGCTCGATCTGCTGGACCGCCGCGACCGACGTGAACAGCTTGGTGAGGGAGGCCAGGTCGAACGGCGTGTCCACGGTCGTCGCGACGCGCTTGGCGGGCGGCAGCTCCACGCCCGCGCCGGCCTCGGGGTCGTACGCCGCGTAGCGCACCGCCCAGCCGGCCGCCCGCTGGACGGCGATCACCGGGCCGCGTCCGGCGACCACGACCGCGCCGGCCGCCCAGGGGCGGGCGCCCCGGGTGAGGCCCTCGACGTCCCACGCGAGGTGCCGCATCTCCTCGGGGTCGAGCCCGGCCCGCTCCGGGGTGTCGACGCGCAGCCGCGGTGCGCTCAGCTGTCCGCTCCCCGGTGCTCGGCCCCGCCCGCGCGGGCGGCGCGTCCGTTCTCCGCCGCAGCCGGGCCGCTCCGGGGACGGCACAGGCCGGCGAAGCAGACCAGCGCCACCAGCGTGGCCGCCAGCTGCACGACGGCCATCGGCACGGCGGTGTCCTCGCCGGCGATCCCGACCAGCGGCGAGGCGATCGCCCCGATGAGGAAGGAGGACGTCCCCAGCAGGGCGGACGCCGAGCCCGCGGAGTGGCGGACCCGCATCAGGGCGAGCGTCTGGGCGTTGGGCAGGGCGACGCCCATCGCGGACATCAGGACGAACAGCGCGGCGGCCACCGGGGCCAGCCCCACCTCGCCGAACACGCCGGCCGCCATCAGCAGCAGCGCCGTCGCCGCCAGCGCGACGACCACCAGACCGACGACCAGCACCCGGTCCAGCCGGACCCGGCCCACCAGCACCTTGCCGTTGACCTGGCCGACCACCACCAGCCCGATCGAGTTCAGGCCGAACAGCAGGCTGTACGTCTGCGGCGAGGCGCCGTAGATCTCCTGGACGACGAACGGCGAGGCCGAGATGTAGGCGAACAGGGCGGCGAAGGCGAAGCCGCCGGTGAGGAGGTAGCCGGTGAAGGGCAGGTCGGCGAGGAGAGCGCGCATCGAGCGCAGGGCCTCGCCCACCCCGCCCGAGTGGCGTTCGGCGGGCGGCAGGGTCTCCGGGAGCCGCGCCGCCACCAGGCAGGCCAGCAGCGTCCCGACCACCGTCAGGACCACGAACACGCCCCGCCAGTCCGTCACCCGCAGGATCTGCCCGCCGATCAGCGGCGCCACCACCGGGGCCACCCCCGAGACCAGCATCAGGGTGGAGAAGAAGCGGGCCATCGCCACGCCGTCGTACAGGTCCCGCACCACCGCACGCGCGATCACGATGCCGGCCGCGCCCGCGAGACCCTGCACCAGCCGGAACGCGATCAGCAGGCCGACGGTGGGCGCCAGCGCGCACAGGGCGGTGGCCAGGACGTACACGGCCAGTCCGCCGAGCAGGGGACGCCGGCGCCCCCAGCGGTCGCTCATCGGCCCGACCACCAGTTGCCCGAGGGCCATGCCGGCCAGGCAGGCGGTCAGCGTGAGCTGCACGGTCGCGGCCGGCGCGTGCAGGGAGCGGGTGACCTCCGGGAGCGCCGGGAGGTACATGTCCATCGCCAGCGGGGGAGTGGCCGTCAGACCACCCAGGAGGAGGACGACGAGCAGCCCGGTCCGCCGCTCGGCGGACGACGGCTCCGCCCGGCCTCCCGAGGACCCCGTTCGGCCCGCCCGCCCGGCACGGTCCGCCTGCTCCGTTCGTGCCGTCTGTTCCGTCTGTTCTGTCTTCGTGTCGACCGTGTCAACCGTGTCGACCGTGTCAACCGTGTCGACCGTGTCGACCGTGTCCGAGCCGCCCGGTATCGGCGCCCCACCCTCGGGCATCTGGCCGCCCCTCCCTCTCCGACGTCTTCGGGACCTATGCTCTCAGCTCGAACGGACCGATGGGACGGCACGAGGGTGGGCGGGATGACGACGGACAGCGTGCGGTGGGGGATCCTGGCGACCGGCGGGATCGCCGCCGCCTTCACGGCGGACCTGATCGATCTGCCCGACGCGGAGGTCGTGGCGGTCGCCTCGCGCACCGAGACCTCGGCGCGGGCCTTCGCCGAGCGCTTCGGGATACCCCGGGCGTACGGCGACTGGGAGTCGCTGGCCTGGGACGAGGACATCGATGTCGTCTACGTCGCCACCCCGCACTCCGCGCACCGGGCCGCCGCCGGCCTGTGCCTCAAGGCCGGGCGGAACGTGCTGTGCGAGAAACCGTTCACGCTGAACGTGCGGGAGGCCGAGGAACTCGTCGCGCTGGCCCGCGACAACGGGCGCTTCCTCATGGAAGCCATGTGGATGTACTGCAACCCGTTGATCCGGCGCCTGAAGACGCTGGTCGACGACGGCGCGATCGGTGAGGTGCGGACCGTGCAGGCCGACTTCGGCCTCGAAGGCCCCTTCCCGCCCTCGCACCGGCTGCGCGACCCCGCCCAGGGCGGCGGCGCCCTCCTCGACCTCGGCGTCTACCCCGTCTCCTTCGCCCAGCTCCTGCTCGGCGAACCCTCGGGCGTCTCCGCGCGGGCCGTCCTCTCCACCGAGGGCGTCGACCTCCAGACCGCCGCCGCCCTGTCCTGGGACTCCGGCGCGCTCGCCGCCCTGCACTGCTCCCTCGTCGGCGGCACCGGCACCTCCGCCTCCGTCACCGGCTCGCGCGGCCGCATCGACATCCCGTCCGGCTTCTTCCACCCCGACCGCCTCGTCCTGCACCGCGCCGGCCGGGACCCCGAGGAGTTCACCGCCGACCCCGCCGACGGTCCCCGTACCACCATGCGCCACGAGGCCCGCGAGGTGATGCGCGCGCTGCGCGCCCAGGAGACCGAGTCGCCCCTCGTCCCCCTCGACGGCACCCTCGCCGTCCTGCGCACCCTGGACACGATCCGCCGCGACATCGGCGTCCGCTATCCCGGAGAGCCGGCGTAGCCCGCGTGGTCCCGGGCCAGGACCGCCTGGGGCGCGCCGGCCGGGCGCGCCCGTTCCGGGCGAGACGGGGCGTCTCATGTGCTTGGTACCGTCGTCGCATGGTCACCCAGTCCGGCAAGCCGGCCCCCGACACCACCCGCCGCAGCGAGAAGTCCCGGCGTGCCATCTACGAGGCCGCCCTCGCGCTCGTCGGGGAGGCCGGGTACCCGAGGACCACGATCGAGGGGATCGCCGCCCGGGCCGGCGTCGGCAAGCAGACCATCTACCGGTGGTGGGGCTCCAAGGCCGACGTGCTGCTGGAGGCGTTCCTCGACCTGGGGGAGCAGGCCGCCGAGGCGGCGGGGCAGGTGCCGTACGCCATCCCGGACACCGGGGACCTCGCCGCCGACCTCAGGGCCGTCCTGCGGGCCACCGTCGACGAGCTCCTCGACCCCCGCTACGAGGCCCCGTCCCGCGCGCTGACCGCCGAGGGCCTCGTCAACGAGCAGCTCGGCCGCGAGTTCGTCGCCAAGCTCCTCGAACCCAACCTCCGGCTGTACGTCGACCGCCTGCGCTCCGCCCAGGCCGCCGGGGACGTCCGCGCGGACGTCGACCCGCGCATCGCCCTGGAACTCTTCGTCTCCCCGCTCGCCCAGCGCTGGCTCCAGCGCACCGGACCCCTGTCGTACGAGTACACCGACACCCTCGTCGACTACGCCCTCCACGGACTGGCGCCACGGTGACTCCCTTGCGGCTCCCTCGGGCCGCTGGGCCCTATCCGTCCCCCTCGCCCCACCTGCCCCGATCGGGTGCTCCGGACCCCCGAGGCGCAAGATGGTGGGACCATAGGGCATGCTGTCCGCACCACGGCGAGGCAAGGGGATAGATGAGCGCGGAGTACGGCGGCCGCACCGGCCGGCAGGGCAAACTCTCCCAGTGGCTGCGCGGACGCCGCCCGAAGGAGGCCGCCGACGACGGCGGCCGTGAGGCCCTGCTGCTCGCCGCCGCCGGAGCGGGACTGCCGCTCGCGCCCGCCGCGTACCCGGCCCCCGGCTACCGATGTTCCTGCGACCGGGTCGGCTGTCCCACCCCCGCCCGGCACCCCGTGTCCTTCGCCTGGCAGACGCAGTCCACCACCGACCGCGACCAGATCGAGCGCTGGGCCCGCCACCAGCCGCAGGCCAACTTCATCACCGCGACCGGCATGGTGCACGACGTCCTCGACGTGCCGCTGGAGGCCGGCCGGGAAGCCCTGGACCGGCTGCTCGACGAGGGCGTCGAGGTCGGCCCGGTCGCCGCGAGCGACGACGGCCGCATGCTCTTCTTCACCCTCACCCGCGGCACCCCCGAGGACGAGGACGAGTGGTGGCCCTGCGAGCTGGACTGCCACCCCGAGACCATGGACGAGCACCCCGGCCTGCGCTGGCACTGCCGAGGCTCCTACGTCCTCGTCCCGCCCGCCCGCCTCCCCGGCGACGACGACCGCGCGGTGCACTGGGTCCGCGGCCCGGAGCACGCGCTGCCCGACCCGCTCACCCTCCTCGAAACCCTCACCGACGCCTGCGCCCGCCACGTCGGGCAGGAGACCGGGCACCCGTCCGCGGCCTGGCCTCTCCGCCACTGAGAAGCGCCCACCGAGAAGCGCCCACCGAGAAGCGCCCACCGAGAAGCGCCCACCGAGAAGCCCTCACCGAGGGCTACTCAAGGCCGCAGTGCGGTGCGCTACTCGCCCTTCGCCGCCGTCAGTCCCTCGAGCCGGCTGAGCAGCGACACCTTGCCGCTCCCGGAGCCCTTCGCCGGGTCCAGGGCCACCTCGTTGGCGACGAACTCCATCGTCAGGGACTGCTTGACCTCCCCGGTGGTCAGCGCCTGCACGTTGTCGTTCTGCGTCGGTACGGCCGCCCCCGCCGCGGCCGTCTGCTTCACGTAGTGGTGCGTGCTGAAGAACACCAGCGCCCCGCCGTCCGCGGTGCGCAGCGCAAGGGGCGCGAAGTCGCCGCTGGTCAGGGGCTGGTCGACGTACTGCGTGGCCAGTCCCGGCTTGCTGGAGTTCTTCTCCCGCGTGGCGCGCAGCTCGCTGGTGTACGCGCCGTCGGCGAAGGCCTCCCCGCCGTCGTGCAGGTAGGTCGCGTAGTCCTTGCTCAGGTCCTCCGGCGGGCGCGTCAGTTCCCCGGAGTCGGCGGGCACCGCCTCGGCCCAGCCGTCCTTGTCCTTGCTGAACTCCGGCAGCGACCCCGGCGCCACCAGCGTCAGGTAGGCAGCCTGCCAGGGGTCCGCCAGGCGGTTGCGGGTGAACACCAGCAGCCAGCGCACGTCACCGCCCTTGTTGGCCTGCGCGTCGGCGACGAACCAGCGCGGCCAGCCCGCCTTCTTGGGGATGGTGTACCGCACGTCCGTCAGCACCAGCGCCTTGTGCTGCGGGTTGCCGTCCGGGTGGTTGACCCGCCCCGCCTTCAGCCGCGCCGCGTCGATGGCGCCCAGCGCCCCCGTGGTGTGCTCGGCGTCGAGGGAAGCGTCGTACGCCGCGTCCGCCTTGTTGTACGCGGTCGTGAACTGCTCGACCGCCTTCGCCGCCTCGGCCCGGGTCGCCGCGGGGAGCACCACACGCTCCCCGTGGACCACCACGCATCCGCTCGCCGTCAGCGAGACGGCGGAGAGCGAGACCGCTATGAGTGCGTTCCGGTCACGTCTGACGGGCCGTCGACGGCCGGTCGTCAGGCCGCGTTCCCTGGTGCGTTCCCTGGTCATCAGGTGTCTTCACCTTCCCCTTCCCGGAGGCGAACCCTACCGGGGCGGCGAACGGCGCGGACGCCGGGACCGGGTACAGCGGCCACACCGTGACCTGGCCGGCCACCGGGCCCGGCCGGCCGCCGAACCCGCCCCGGGGCGGCGGGCGGGACGGCCGGCTCAGGGGCTCCGCCGGGGGTTGACGAGGAGGGCGCCGGTCGCCGGATGCGGCAGCACCTCGACCGGCTGGTCGTACACCTCCGTCAGCAGCGGCTCGGAGAACACCTCGGCGGGCGGGCCGTCCGCCGCGACCCGCCCCGCGCGCAGCACCGCGACCCGGTGCGCGTAGGCCGCGGCGAGCCCCAGGTCGTGCAGGACGACGACCACCGCGTCGCCCGCCGCCGCCCGGTCCCGGCACAGCCGCAGCACCAGTTCCTGGTGCCGCAGGTCCAGGGCGGCGGTCGGCTCGTCGAGCAGCAGCAGCGGGGCGCGCTGGGCGAGGATGCGGGCGAGCGCGACACGGGCCCGCTCGCCGCCGCTGAGCGCGGAGAAGGGGCGCGCGGCGAAGGCGGTCACCTCGGTGGCGGCCATCGCCCCGGCCACCGCCAGATCGTTCTCCGCGGGGGAGGAGGCGTGCGGCGCCCGTCCCATCCGGACCACGTCCGCCACGCAGAACGGGAAGGAGACCGTCGCCGCCTGCGGCAACACCGCCCGCCGCAGCGCCAGTTCGGGCGCCGTCCACTCCGTCGCCGGGCGCCCGTGGATCCGTACGGCGCCCCGCGCGGCCGGCAGGTCGGCGGCGAGCGCGGCCAACAGGGTCGACTTGCCCGCGCCGTTGGGGCCGACGAGCGCGAGGACCTCACCGGCACGGACCCGTACGTCGACACCCCGCAGCACCTCGCGCCCGCCCAGCCGGACGTGGAGGGCGTCGGTCTCGGCGAGGACGTCACCCGGGGCGGCGGGGGACGGCGGGGTCGGCCGGGGGCGGAGGAGTCTCATACGGGGGCTCCCGAGATCGGCGTCGGCATCGGCATAGGTATAGGCATGGGCATCGGCATCGGCATCGGGTTCAGGTTCGGGACCGGGATCGGGATCGGGTTCGGGACCGGGACCGGGCTCGGGATCGGCGCGGGGCGGGTGGCTCTCACGCCCACCCGCCCTGCTTGCGGCGGGTCCTGCGCAGCAGCCAGAAGAAGAAGGGGCTGCCGAGGAGGGCGGTGAGGACCCCGAGGGGGAGTTCCGCGGGGACGGCGACCGTGCGGGACACCAGGTCGGCGGCGAGCAGCACCAGAGCGCCGAGCAGGGCGCTGCCCGGGACCAGGAACCGGTGTCCCGGCCCCGCCGCCATCCGCAGCAGGTGCGGCACGACCAGGCCGACGAAGCCGATGATCCCGGACACGCTCACCGCGGCTGCGGTCAGCAGCGCGATGACGAGGATCAGTACGATCCGCAGCCGCTCCACGTCCACGCCCAGGTGCCTGGCCGGCCGTTCGCCGAGCGCCAGCAGGTCCAGGCGCCGGGAGTACAGGGGCGCGAGCGCCAGGCCGGTCACCGCGCACGGCAGCACCGCGAGCACCTTCGGCCAGGTCGCCTGGGAGAGCGAGCCGAGCTGCCAGAAGGTGATCTGCTGGATCGCCGCGGTGTCCGCGAGGAAGAGGCACAGCCCGATCAGCGCCCCCGCGAAGGCGTTCACCGCGATCCCGGTGAGGATCAGCGTCACCACCTCCGTGCGTCCGCCGGACCGCGACATCACGTACACCAGCAGGACCGTGCCGAGACCGGCGGCGAAGGCGAAGGCGGACACCGTCCAGGTGCCGAGGAAGTCCACGCCGAACGCGATCGCGGCGACCGCGCCGACCGCCGCGCCGGAGGAGATGCCGATGACGCCCGGCTCGGCCAGGGGGTTGCCGAACACGCCCTGCATCAACGCTCCCGCGCACCCCAGCGAGGCCCCGACGAGCAGCGCGAGGACGATCCGCGGGAACCGGACGTTCCACAGCACCGACTCCGCGACCCGGTCCAACTCCGCGCCCCCGAGCCCGATCCGGTGCTGCACGGAGGACAGCACGTCCCCGACGGGCACCGGATACGCCCCGAGCCCGGCGGCGACCGGCACGAGGACGAGCAGGCCCACGACCAGCCCGGCGGTCAGCGCTCCGGCGGTCCCGCGCCGGCCGCGCGGGGACGGGGACGAGGGCGGGGCCGGGGCCGCGGCGGCGGGCTCGACAGGCTCGCCGGGCTCCACGGGCTCCACGGGCTCCACGGGCTCCACGGGCTCCACGGGTTGGTCCAGGACGGTCATACGGCACCCTCCGGGGCGTACCGCTGTCCGGCGTCGGGTCTCGGTGAGCGTCGCACTGTCCTGTCCGTTCCTTCCATTCCGCCGGTGATTCCCCGGCAGTAAAGAGCCAGGCAGGAGAGAAGCTTAGGTTAGCCTTACCTTCATTCGCTACCGGTTGTCGCCTCCGGAGGACCCCTCATGCCCGCGCGCCCCCGTGCCCTGGTCACCGCGGTGACCACGGCCCTCGCCGTGACCTGCGCGGCCCTGCTGGCGGTCCTGCTCCCGGCCGGCGCCTCCCACGCCGCGACCCGCGCCCCGCAAGGGGTCGCGTCCTACGCCGTCACCGACGGCCCGCGCCGGACGCTCGCCGACGTCCGCATCACCGTGAAGCGCGGAAGCGGAAGCGGAAGCGGAAGCGGCACCGGTGCGACGGGCGGCGCGATCGGCGGCGGCACGGGCCCGGCCGGCTCCGACGTTCCGGTCGGCGCCCTCGGCGCGGCGTCCGCGGCGACGGTCCTCGCGGGCGCCGGGGTGGTGTTCGCGGTGCGCAGGCGCCCCTCGGGCATGTGAGGTGCTCCTGCCCGGGACGCCCTCGCGGCCCGCGCGATGCTTCAATTCCCCCGTGACTGACTACGACGTGCTCCGCGTCTTCTGCGCGCCCAACGGCGGATACGGAAACGAACTGGGTGTCGTCCGCGACGGCTCCCGCGTGCCCGAGCGGAGTGACCGGCAGGAGATCGCGGCGAAACTCGGCTTCAGCGAGACCGTGTTCGTCGACGACCCCGAGCGCGGGATCATCGACATCTACACCCCCACCCTGCGCCTGCCGTTCGCCGGCCACCCCTGCGTGGGCACGGCCTGGCTGCTCGACGTACCCGAACTCGTCACCCCCGCCGGGGTCGTGGGCGTCCGCCTGGACGGCGAGTTCAGCTGGATCGAGGCGCGCGCGGAGTGGGCTCCGCCGCGCACCCTCCGCCAGTACGCCACCGCCGCCGAGGTGGACGACCTGCCCGTGCCGCCGCCCGGCGAGCGAAGCGAGATGGGGGTGCCCCCGGACGAAGTCTGGGGGGGAATTTACGCCTGGGCGTGGGAGGACGAGCCGGCCGGCCGGATCCGCGCGCGGGCGTTCCCCGGCCGCGACGACGGCATCGAGGAGGACGAGGCGACCGGCGCGGCGGCCCTCCTCCTCACGGAACGGCTGGGCCGGGCCCTCAACATCACCCAGGGCGCCGGTTCACAGATCCTGACGGCCCCTCAGCCGCACGGCTGGGTCGAGATCGGCGGACGGGTCTACCTGGAACGCTGCCCGGAGCGCTGACCGCAGCGCTGCCCGGAGCGCTGTCCCGAGCGCTGCCCGGAGCGCCGGACCGGTCGCGGTGCCGGTCGCGGTACCGGTTCCGACGCCGGTTGTGATGCCGGTCGCGGTGCCGGTCGCGGTGCCGGTTGAGATGTCGGTCCGGGTGCAGGTCGTGGTGCGGGTCGCGGTGCCGGTGCCGGCCGGAGGGCCGCCGCGCGGCGTCCGTGGTCATTCGCGCCTCCGTACGGGTGGTCCCGCGTGTGCGCGCTGTGGCGAGCGGGGACCGATGGGCGTGACCACTCAGCCTCCGTGAGAGGAACATCATGCGCATCCGATCTGCCCTGGCCGCTGCCGCCCTGGGCGTCGCCCTGACCGCCGCCGGTGCCACGAGCGCCACCGCCCATGACGGGCACCGCAACCTGGACAAGGGCGACCACCCCTCCTGCAGCTCGTACATCGGCGGGATCGACACGGTCTCCAGCGACCTCTTCTGGGCCGGCACCAACTGCCACGACGGCCTCGGCTTCCTCTCCGGGAGCAACCGCTCCGCCGACCACGAGCGCTCCTCGGACCACGAGCACCCCGCCGACGACGAGCGCCTCGCGGACGACAAGCGTCCTTCGGGCCATGAGAGCTCCTCGGACCACGAGCGTCCCTCGGCTCACGAGCGTTCCTCCGGCTTCGACCACCACCGCGGCTGAGACGACATCGGGCCCGCCCCTCCCTCGCGGAGGTGCGGGCCCGGTCGTGTCCTGGCCGGCCCTCACGCCGACAGCGGGAACTCCTCGCCCAGTGCCCGGAACACGGCCGTGTTCAGGGCGAACGCCCGCTTGCACTCGGCCACGATCCGCTGCTTCTCCAGGTCGTCCGCGGGCACCGCGTCCAGCAGCTCCCGGTAACCCCGCTTGAACGCGGCAGGGTTGGTGACGTCCTCGAAGACGTAGAACCGGACCCCGTCGCCCCGCTTCTCGAAGCCCCAGGTCCGCTCCGCCTTGTCGCGGATGATCTGCCCACCGGAGAGGTCCCCGAGGTAACGGGTGTAGTGGTGGGCGATGTACCCGGCCGGCCACCGCTCGGCGCACTCGCGCACCCGCTCCGCGTACGCCCGCGTCGCCGGGAGCGCCGACAGGCCCGCCCGCCAGCCGGGGCCCCGCAGATGCGCCAGGTCCCGCTCCAGCGCCGTGAGCCGGAACAGCTCCGGCTGGACGAACGGCCCGGCCACCGGGTCCGACGCCAGCCGCTCGGTCCCGGTCTCCAGCGCCTCGTAGACGAACCACAGCTGCTCGGTGTAGCGCGCGTAGGCGTCGACGCCGAGCCGGCCGCCGAGCAGGTCGCTCATGAACGTCGAGGTCTCGGCCTCCACGTGCTGCTCGTGGGACGCGGTGCGGATGACTGTCGAGAAGGAGTCCATACCCGAATCTTCTATGGTTAGGTTTACCTAAGTCAACGTCTTGCCGACCTTCTGTCGGTAACTTTACCGACGACGGGTCGGTAAAATCTCCGCTCCGAACCTATCCCGGAAACGCGGAACCCGCCCTCCGGGGAGAGCGGGTTCGTCTTCGGTGCCGGGGCGGTCAGGGCAGTGTGAGGATCTCCGTGCCCGTCTCCGTCACCACCAGCGTGTGCTCGAACTGGGCCGTCCGCCTGCGGTCCTTCGTCACGACCGTCCAGCCGTCGTCCCACATGTCGTACTCGTGCGTGCCCAGCGTCAGCATCGGTTCGATGGTGAAGGTCATCCCGGGCTGGATCACCGTCGTGGCGTGCGGGCTGTCGTAGTGCGGGATGATCAGCCCGGAGTGGAACGACGAGTTGATGCCGTGGCCGGTGAAGTCCCGGACGACCCCGTACCCGAACCGCTTGGCGTACGACTCGATGACACGGCCGATGATGTTGATCTGCCGGCCCGGCTTGACCGCCTTGATCGCGCGGTCCAGGGACTCCCGGGTCCGCTCCACCAGCAGCCGGCTCTCCTCGTCGACGTCCCCGACGAGGTACGTGGCGTTGTTGTCGCCGTGCACCCCGCCGATGTACGCGGTCACGTCGAGGTTGACGATGTCGCCGTCGCGCAGCACCGTCGAGTCGGGGATGCCGTGGCAGATGACCTCGTTGACGCTCGTGCACAGCGACTTGGGGAAGCCGCGGTAACCGAGCGTCGAGGGGTAGGCGCCGTGGTCGCACATGTACTCGTGCGCCACCTTGTCCAGTTCGTCGGTGGTGACGCCCGGCGCGATCAGCTTCGCCGCCTCCGCCATGGCCCGGGCGGCGATCCGCCCGGCGACGCGCATGGCCTCGATCGTCTCGGGTGTCTGCACCTCCGGCCCGGTGTACGGGGTCGGCGCGGGCCTGCCGACGTACTCGGGGCGGCGGATGTTTCCGGGCACGGAACGGGTGGGGGAGAGCTCCCCGGGGACGAGCAGCGACTGGCCAGACATGCCAGCGAGTCTAACCAGCGGGCATGGGGGAACATGACGGTGGCGAGAGGAGCTGGTCATGCCCCTGTTCAAGAAGCGGACCGTCGGCAAGCCGGGCGAGTGGTACTACTGCCTGGAACACAAGAAGGTCGAGGAGGGGCCGGACTGCCCGGCCAAGGACCGCTTCGGCCCGTACGCGACCCGCGGCGAGGCCGAGCACGCGATGGCGACCGCCCGCGACCGCAACCTCCAGTGGGAGAACGACCCCCGCTGGCACGACGCCCCGGCCGGCGGCACCACGGACGACGACTGACGCGCCCGCCCGCCCGGACCTCCGCCCCGGGACCTTCGCCCCGGGACCTTCGCCCCGGGACCTCCGCCCCGGGATCACCAGGAGGCGGGCGGTGGTGCGGTCAGGGACTCCGCCAGCCGGGAGAGGCGGTCCCGGAACCGCCGGCGCCCCCGCGGGGAGGGCACCGTGTGCTCGCCCGCCGCCGCGCTCACCAGGTGCTGCACGGTGTCCAGGTCGAGCTCCGCGCCGTCCGGCACGGCCAGCGCCTCGTGCGCCAGCGCCGTCAGCTCCGCCCCGCGGGGACCGAGGGCCAGCACGGTCACCCCGGCCCGCCGCGCGTCCGCCACCCGTTGAAGCAGCGGCGCGTCCCCCTCCGGCGACACCACCAGCAGGGTCTCGCCGCGCCGGGCGGCGTCGATCCGGCCCGGGCCGACCGCGAGGTGCGCCGGATCCGTGGGCCGCGCGTCGAGCCGCACCAGGGTGGGGGCCAGCTCCGGCGTGCCCGACCAGGCGGCCTCGTCGACCAGATGGGCCGCCAGGTGCCACGGTTCGTACGCCGCGCTGCCCACCAGCAGCAGCCCGCCCCCGTGCGACACCACGGAGCCGCGCAGCACCGCGGCGAACCTCCGCGTGGCCCCCAGCCACTGCGTCCCGGCCAGCACCTCGCGCAGCAGCGCGACCCGTACGGCGTCCATACGACCGCATGGTGCCGCAACCCGCCTGTCCCGGCCCGGCGTTCGCCGCCGATTCCCCCGACCCGGGGAACGTGACGGCCGCCACCCCCGGCGTGTCGCGGGGATCACCCCCGGGGCGCGCCCCCACGGCGCCCCCGCGCCCCGTCCGGGCGCCGCCGCGCACGTACAGTCGGCCCATGACCTCTACCGACAGCGCACAGACCGCCCCCGCGACGGCCCCCGCCAAGGATCCGTGGGACCTCCCCGACGTCTCCGGGCTCGTCGTCGGCGTGCTCGGCGGGACCGGGCCGCAGGGCAAGGGACTCGCGTACCGCCTCGCCAAGGCCGGACAGAAGGTGATCATCGGCTCCCGGGCCGCCGACCGCGCCCGGACCGCCGCCGACGAACTCGGCCACGGCGTCGAGGGCGCCGACAACGCCGAGACCGCGCGCCGCAGCGACATCGTGATCGTCGCCGTGCCGTGGGACGGTCACGGCGCGACCCTGGAGGCCCTGCGCGAGGAGCTCGCGGGCAAGCTCGTCGTCGACTGCGTCAACCCGCTCGGCTTCGACAAGAAGGGCGCCTACGCGCTGAAGCCGCAGGAGGGCAGCGCCGCCGAGCAGGCCGCCGCCCTGCTGCCCGGCTCGCGGGTCACCGCCGCCTTCCACCACCTGTCGGCCGTGCTGCTCCAGGACCCGGAGATCGACGAGATCGACACGGACGTCATGGTCCTCGGCGAGGTCCGCGCCGACGTCGAGATCGTGCAGGCGCTCGCCGGCCGCATCCCCGGCATGCGCGGCGTCTTCGCGGGCCGCCTGCGCAACGCCCACCAGGTCGAGTCGCTGGTCGCCAACCTGATCTCCGTCAACCGCCGCTACAAGGCGCACGCGGGACTGCGCGTCACCGACGTGTGAGCCGCGCTCGCGCATGGGGGACACTGGACCGGACCAGCAGTGTCCCCCACGGGACCTCCGACAGGACCCCGACAGGAGAACGACCCCCATGCCCCGCCTCGCCCTCTTCACCCTCGTCGTCTGTCTCCTCGCCGTCGCCGCCGCGGTCGTCTCCTTCGCGAACGGCAGCTGGCTGGGCGTCGTCTGGGTGCTGCTGGCGGGGCTGTCGTCCAACATGACCTGGTACTACGTCAAGCGCGAGAAGATCCGCCGGTCCGTCACGCGCTGACCGCGCAGAAGTCCGGCGTTCCCTCCCAGAAGCGGTAGAGCGCCTGCCCGCAGTACGACTCGAAGTCGCCCACGCCGAGAGCGCCCAGCGCCGCGTCGACCACGTCGAAGAACGCGCCGTTGACCGCCGGCACCCACAGCAGCGCGAACACGAACAGCAGGCCGAACGGAGCGAACGGCTCCACCTGCCGCTTCACGCCGTACGGCAGCCAGGGCTCGATCACCCCGTAGCCGTCGAGGCCGGGCACCGGCAGGAAGTTCAGGATCGCGGCCGTGACCTGGAGCAGGGCCAGGAACGCCAGCGCGTACCTGAAGTCGGCGGGCACGCCGTCCAGCGCGTCCAGCCAG
Organism: Streptomyces sp. NPDC059895; assembly: GCF_042731035.1. Taxonomy (NCBI): domain Bacteria; kingdom Bacillati; phylum Actinomycetota; class Actinomycetes; order Kitasatosporales; family Streptomycetaceae; genus Streptomyces; species Streptomyces sp. NPDC059895. The sequence continues at coordinate 66,709 of NZ_JBHWKO010000001.1, read as the reverse complement.
AAGGGGGCCGTGCACACGGCGGCGAACAGCACGTTGGTCAGCGGGCCGGCCGCCGAGACCAGGCTGTGCCGCCAGCGGCCCCGGATCCGCCCGCGCTCGATGAACACGGCGCCGCCCGGCAGACCGATCCCGCCCATGATGACGAACAGCACCGGCAGCACCACACTGAGCAGCGCGTGCGTGTACGCGAGCGGGTTCAGCGTGAGATACCCCTTCGCGCCCACCGAGATGTCCCCGCCGTGCAGGGCGGTGCGCGCGTGCGCGTACTCGTGCAGGCACAGCGACACCACCCACGCCGCCGTCACGAACAGGAACACGGCCACACCGGGCTGCTCGGCGAACCCCGTCCAGGTCGCCCATCCCGTGACCGCCATGACGGCCACGATCCCGACGAAGACGGGGCTGACCCTCCGGTCGCTGCGGCGGGTGAGGGCGGTCGTCATGGTGCTCCCTGGGGTCGGTGCGGGGGTGGAACCGCCCGACCGTACCGGGCGCAGGGGGAAAACGTCTCGCGGGCGGTCGTCGGTTCCTGCGAGGGTGGGCGGAGGGGAACCGCCGGACGTCCCGGTCCGCCGCGCCGCCGGATCCCCGTGACCGGCCCCGAGCCGACCGGAGACAATGGACCCCGTGCTCTACCGCATTCTCGGCACCACCCAGGCAATCCGCCCCGACGGCACCCCCGTCGCGGTCGGCGGGGCACGGCTGCGCGCGCTGCTGACCGTGCTGGCCCTGCGGGCCGGACGGGCCGTGTCCGCCGCTCTGCTGGTCGACGAGGTGTGGGCCGGGGACCCGCCCGCCGACGCGCCGGGCGCGCTCCAGGCGCTCGTCGGGCGGCTGCGCCGCGCCCTGGGCGCCGAGGCGGTCGCCTCCGTGGACGGCGGCTACCGGCTCGCCGCCCCGCCCGACGCGGTCGACCTGCACCGCTTCGAGCGTCTGACCGGCGACGGACTGCGCGCCCTCGCCGACGACGACCCCGCCAAGGCGGCCGTCCTCCTCGACGACGCCCTCGCCCTGTGGCAGGGCCCGGCCCTCGCCGACCTGCCCGACCGCACCGCCGAGGCGGCCCGCCGGGAGGCCCGCCGCCTCGACGCCGTGCGCGCCCGCCACACCGCCGCCCTCGCCCTCGGCCACGCCGGACAGTCGCTGCCCGAGCTGACCGCCCTGTGCGACGCGCACCCCTTCGACGAGCCCCTCCAGGCGCTGCGCCTTCGCGCCCTGCGCGACACCGGCCGCACCGCCGAGGCGCTCGCCGCCTACGAGGACGTCCGCCGGCTCCTGGCCGACCGGCTGGGCTCGGACCCGGGCCCCGAACTGCGCACCCTGCACGGCGAACTGCTGACCCCGGCCGAGCTGCCGCGCCCTGCCGCGCGCCCGGGCGGCCCGCGCACCTCCACCGGCCGCCCCGGGGACACCGCGTCCCCGGTCCGCGGCGCGTCCCCGGTCCGCGGCGCGCCCGCGGCCGGCTCCTCGCCCCTCCCGGGCGCCCCGGCACACGGCCAGGCGACCGGCCCGGCGACCGCCCCGGCACACGGCCCGGCGGTTGTCCCGGCTCACGGCTTGGCGACCGTCCCGGCGCATGGCCCGGCGACTGCCCCGGCGCACGACCCGGCGACCGCCCCGCCGAGCGCCGCCCGGGCGGCTGGCGGCGGTCCGGTCCCGGGGGCGGAGGTCCGCACCCCGCCGGTCAACGGCTCTGCCCCGCCGGTGGACGGCTTTGCCCCGCCGGTGGACGGTTCCGTCTCACCGTTGGACGGCTTCGCCCCGCCGGTCAACGGCTACGCCCCGCCGGTGGGAGCTTCCGTTTCACCGCTGGACGGCTCCGCCCCGCCGCCGGAAGCGTCCGTCTCACCGCTGGACGGCTCCGCCCCGCCCCCCGGCAACCTCCGCGCCCGGCTGACCTCCTTCGTCGGCCGGGAGGCCGACATCGAGGCCCTGCGGGGCGACCTCGCCGGCGCCCGTCTCGTCACGCTGCTCGGACCCGGCGGCGCGGGCAAGACCCGGCTGTCGCAGGAGGCCGCCGAGGCCGTACGGGACACCACCCGCGACGGCGTCTGGCTGGCCGAGCTGGCGCCCGTCGCCGACCCGGACGCCGTACCGCAGGCCGTCCTCACCGCCGTGGGAGCCCGCGAGACCGTGCTGTACGGCGCCGGCGCCGAGGAGATGCGGGCCGCCGGCGAACGCCACGACGACCCCGTGGAACGCCTCGTCGAGCACTGCGCCCGGCGCCGCATGCTGATCGTCCTCGACAACTGCGAGCACGTCGTCGAGGCCGCCGCCCGGCTCGCCGAGGAACTGCTCGGCCGCTGTCCCGGCCTGACGGTCCTCGCCACCAGCCGGGAACCGCTCGGCGTTCCCGGCGAGGTGCTGCGCCCGGTGGAGCCGCTGCCGGAGCCGGTCGCGCTGCGGCTGCTCGCCGACCGGGGAGCGGCCGCCCGGCCCGGCTTCCGCGTCGACGACGATCCCGAGGCCTGCGCCGAGATCTGCCACCGGCTGGACGGCCTGCCCCTCGCCATCGAGCTGGCCGCCGCCCGGCTGCGCATGATGACCCCCCGCCAGATCGCGGACCGGCTCGACGACCGCTTCCGCCTCCTCACCTCCGGCAGCCGCACCGTCCTGCCCCGCCAGCAGACCCTGCGCGCCGTCGTCGACTGGTCCTGGGACCTGCTCGACGCCGACGAACGCGAGGTGCTCGGCCGGCTGTCGGTGTTCGCCCGGGGCTGCGACCTCGCCGCCGCCGAGGCCGTGTGCGGCCCGGCCGCCCTCGACGCGCTCGGCTCCCTCGTCGACAAGTCGCTCGTGGTGGCCGCCCCCGCCGCCGACGGCGCGATGCGCTACCGGCTCCTGGAGACCGTCGCCGAGTACGCGGGCGAACGCCTCGACGAGTCCGGCGGCCGCCCCACGGCCGAGCGGGCCCATCTGACGTACTACCGCGAACTCGCCCGCGCCACCGACGTGCTGCTGCGCGGCCCCACGCAGCGCGCCGCCGTCGACCTGTTCCAGCTGGAGTACGAGAACCTGCGCACCGCGCTGCGCCGGGCCGTCGCCGCGCGCGACGAGCAGGAGGCGCTCTGCCTCATCCTGTCCCTGGTCGTCTACTGGCACATGCGCGACCTGCGCATCGAGGCCCGCACCTGGTGCAGCGAGGTCATGGCCCTGGGCCCCGACCCCTTCACCGAGCCCGTCCGCCCCGCGGCCCCGGTGTGGCAGCCCTGCACCGCCGCCCCGCCGCCGATGACGGGCGAGGTCCTCGCCGAGGCCCGGCGCGGTGTCCACCTGGCCCATCTCGCCTGCATGGACACCGAACTGGACGCCTGGCAGAACCCGGCGGCCCAGGCCAAGCTGCGCGTCATCACCCAGACCTACGAGCCCGGCCTCCCGCAGACCTGCCGGTCCCCCGGACTGCTCTGGTTCTACGCCGTGATGCTCACCGGCGACATGGACCGCATCCGCGCCATCATCGACGCCAACGTCCGCACCTGCCGGGAGACCCCCGGATTCGAGTGGGAGCTCGCCAACTGCCTCCAGATGCGGGCCAACCTGCTCGCCAACCGCTCCGACTGGGCGGGCGACGCGGGCCGGGACGCCGACGAGTCCCTGGAGATCTACCGTCGGCTGGACGACGCCTGGGGCACCGCCGAGGCCCTCTCCGCCCGCGCCGAGGCCCGCGAGCGGCTGGGCGCCTACCGGGAGGCCGCCGCCGACTACGAGGAGGCCATGGCGCACGCCGAACGGCTCGGCGCCCGCGCCCAGCTGGCGGTCCTCGGCGCCCGGCTGGGCAGCACGCTGGTGGAGGCGGGCGAGGAGGAGCGCGGCGAACGCGTGCTGCGCGAGGTCCTCGACGGCAGGGACGGCTCGGCCAACGAGGCCATGCCCGCCGCCCGCCTCTTCCTGGCCGGCCGGCTCGGCCTGGACGGCCGCCTCGCCGAGGCCCGCGAACAGCTCCGGCTGCTGCGCGAGGAGTTCACCATCGCGCACTTCGCCGTCTTCGACGCCTTCATCCTCAGCGCCGAGGCCTGGCTGGACGCGGCCGACGAACGGTACGAGGAGGCGCTGGTCACCGTCCGCAAGGCGTTGGAGCGGGGCGGCGACCCGATGTCCACGGCCATCGCCCCGCACATGCGCTCCTTCTTCCTGGCCGTCGCCGCGATCGTCCTCACCGGTGCCGACGGCGGCAGCCGCGTCTCGGCCGCCGCCAGCTGCCTCGGCGCCGCCGACAGTCTTCTCCCGCCCGGCCACATCGCCCCGCGCATAGAGCGCCACACCCGCGACCTGGCCGGGACCGCGGTCCGCGCCGCGCTCGGCGAGGAGGCGTACGAGGCCGCGTACGCCGAGGGCGGCGGCCTCTCCTACGAGGAGGCCGCCGCCCTGGTGTGAGCGAACCGTTCCGCGAGCGCTCAGTGCTTGGTACGGAACTTGTGGACCGCGACCGGCGCCATCACCGCGGTGAGCGCCGCCGACCAGGCCAGCGTCACCCACAGGTCGTGGGCGACGGGGCCGCCGATCATCAGCCCGCGCGCGGCGTCCGCCAGCGCGGACAGCGGGTTGTAGTCGGTGAAGGCGCGCAGCCAGCCCGGCATCGAGGACGTCGGCGCGAAGATCGACGAGCCGAACTGCAACGGCATCAGCACCAGGAAGCCCATCGCCTGCACCGACTGCGCGGACTTCATCACCACGCCGAGCGTGAGGAACACCCACATCAGGGCCGACCCGAACACGGCGGACAGCCCTATCGAGGCCAGCAGGCCGGCCCAGTTCGTGATGTCGAAGCCCACCAGCAGCGCGACGACCAGCAGCACCACCGTCGCGAACAGCATCCGCATCAGCTCCACCGCGATCTTCGCGAAGAGCACGGAGCCGCGCCCGATCGGCAGGGACCGGAAGCGGTCCATCACACCGGAGTTGAAGTCCTGGTTGAACCCGGTGCCCACGCCCTGCGCCATGTTCATCCCCATCATGGCCATCAGCCCGGGCACGACGTACTGGACGTACGCCTGCTGCCCGCCGCCCAGCGACTGGCCGATGGAGCCGCCGAAGACGTACACGAACAGCAGCGTGAAGACGACCGGGAAGAGGACGGCGTCGAACATCGACTCCGGGTCCTGCCGGATCCACAGCAGGTTGCGCCGCACGAGCGCGCCGGTGTGCCGCAGATGGGCCCGGAGCGGGATGGGCGAGTCGACGGCCTTCACGGCGGCCGGGCTCGGGGTGGCGGTGGCGGCGCTCATACGGCGACCTCCTCGCGGGTGTCGGCGGGCACGGCGTCCTGCGGGGCACTGGCACGGTGGCCGGTGAGGGACAGGAACACCTCGTCCAGGCTGGGCAGTTCGGTGGTGAGGGAGGCGAGCGTGACACCGCGCGCGGTGACCGCGCCGACCACCGCGGTGAGCTGCTCGTCGCTGAGCACCGGCACCAGCACCGAGCCGCGCTCGGCGTCCACGACGGTGCCGGCCAGGCCGGTGATGCCCAGGTCGTCCAGGGCACGGGCCAGGGGCCGCAGCTGCGCCGGATCGGCGGGCCGCACCCGCAGCGTCCGGCCGCCCACCCGCGCCTTCAGCTCGTCGATGCCCCCGGTGGCGATGACCTTGCCCCGGTCGACGACGGTGAGCTCGGAGGCGAGCTGCTCGGCCTCCTCCATGTACTGCGTGGTCAGCAGGACCGTCACCCCGTCCCCGACCATCGCCTTGACCTCGTCCCACACCTCGTTGCGGGTGCGCGGGTCGAGGCCGGTCGTCGGCTCGTCCAGGTACAGCACGGCCGGCCGGCCGATCATCGACGCGGCCAGGTCGAGCCGGCGCCGCATGCCCCCGGAGTACGTGCTCGCGGGCCGCCGGGCCGCCTCCGTCAGGGAGAACCGCTCCAGCAACTCGTCGGCGCGGGCCCGCGCGTCCTTGCGGGACAGGTCGAGGAGCCGCCCGATGAGGTACAGGTTCTCCCAGCCCGGGAGCTTCTCGTCCACGGAGGCGTACTGGCCCGTGAGGCCGATCACCCGGCGCAGCTGCCGGGGCTGGCGGACCACGTCGTAGCCCACCACGGTCGCCCGGCCGGCGTCGGGGGCCAGCAGGGTGGACAGGATCCGCACGAGGGTCGTCTTCCCGGCGCCGTTCGGCCCGAGGACCCCCATCACGGTGCCCTCCCGCACGTCCAGGTCGACTCCGTCCAGCGCCCTGGTCTCGCCGTAGTGCTTGACCAGCCCCCGTACGGTGACGGCGCTGCCCGCGCCGCTGGGGTTGTCGTCGATTCGCGTCATGTCCCCGACGGTGTCAACGGCCACCGACAAACGGCCGACAAGTCACCGACAGCCGCCCACAGCCCGCCGACAGGGGTGCCGCCCCGGGGAACGGGCCGCGAAAACCCCGGGGAGCGGGCCGCGAGAAAAGACGGCAGCCCGCCGACGGGGGAAGATCGACGGGCTGCCGTGTGCGGAGTTGGCTCAGTGGACGCTGTGCTCCTCCAGCGGGAACGTTCCGCCGACGACGTCCTCCGCGAACGCCTTCGCCGCGCCGGTCATGACCGCACGCAGATCGGCGTACTGCTTCACGAACTTCGGGACCCGGCCGCCGGTCAGCCCCAGCATGTCCGTCCACACCAGTACCTGCGCGTCCGTCTCCGGACCGGCCCCGATCCCCACGGTGGGGATGTGCAGCGTGCGGGTGACCTCGGCCGCCAGCTCCGCCGGGACCAGCTCCAGCACGACCGCGAACGCCCCCGCGTCCTGCACCGCCTTGGCGTCCCGCAGCAGCTGCGCCGCCGCCTCGTCGCCGCGCCCCTGGACGCGGTAGCCCATGGCGTTGACGGACTGCGGGGTCAGACCGATGTGTGCCATGACCGGGATGCCGGACTCCACCAGCAGCTCGATCTGCCGGTGCGAGCGCTCGCCGCCCTCCAGCTTCACGGCCCCGACGCCGGCCTCCTTGACCAGCCGGGTCGCGCTGCGCAGCGCCTGTACCGGGCCCTCCTGATACGAGCCGAACGGCAGGTCGCCGACGATCAGGGCGCGCTGCGTGCCGCGTACGACCGCGGCCGACAGCATGGTCATCTCGTCGAGGGTGACGGGCACGGTCGTCTCGTACCCCAGGTGGCAGTTGCCCGCCGAGTCGCCGACGAGCATCACCGGGATGCCGGCCTCGTCGAACACGGACGCGGTCATCGCGTCGTAGGCGGTGAGCATCGGCCACTTCTCGCCGCGCTCCTTGGCGGCGGCGATGTCGCGGACGGTGATGCGGCGGGTGCCCTTGCCCCCGTACAGCGCGTTGCTGCCGTCGGTGGGCCTCTTCTGGGCAGCCGAAAGCTGCGTCATGGGAACGGCTCCTCACGTCATCTCGAGGCGCCCTCACGGCGTCCCCGGACCACCTCCATGGTGGCACCTCGTGCCAGGCAGGACCAGAGCGCCCCCCGTGGGTAAAACATCGGTAAGAGAGTTCCGATACGAGACGGTCTCGTATCGAAATCATTCTAGGCTCGACGGCATGACCACTCCGTCCGTCACCACCGCCCCGCGCATACCCGAAGCGGTGCACCGACGCCGCTGGGCGATCCTCGGCGTGCTGATGCTGAGCCTGCTGATCGTCGTCCTCGACAACTCGATCCTGAACGTCGCCGTCAAGACCATCTCCACCCCCGCCCCCACCGGCCTGGGCGCCACCCAGAGCGAGCTGGAGTGGGCGATCAACTCGTACACGCTCGTCTTCGCGGGCCTGCTGTTCTCCGCCGGCCTCCTCGGCGACCGCGTCGGCCGCAAGAAGGTCCTGCTCGGCGGCCTCGTCGTCTTCGGCATCGGCTCCGCGCTGGCCGCCGAGTCCGGATCGCCGGCCCAGCTCATCGCCTTCCGCGCGGTGATGGCCCTCGGCGCCGCGTTCGTGATGCCCGCCACCCTCGCCGTCCTCATGAACGTCTTCGAGCGCGAGGAGCAGCCCAAGGCGATCGGCATCTGGGCCGGCGGCGTCGGGCTCGCCATCGCCATCGGCCCCATCACCGGCGGCCTCCTGCTGGACCACTTCTGGTGGGGCTCGGTCTTCCTGATCAACGTGCCGATCGTGATCGTCGCCGTCGCGCTGATGCTGTGGCTGGTGCCCGACTCCCGCGACCCGGACCCCGGCCGGATCGACCCCCTCGGCGTCGTCCTGTCCGTCGTCGGGCTGGTGCTCCTCGTCTACGGCATCATCAAGGGCGGCGAGCTCGCCGACTTCACCGACCCCACCGTGCTGGCGACGACCGCGGCCGGCCTCGCCGTCCTCGTCGCGTTCGTCGTCCTGGAGAAGCGCAGCGACCACCCGTCCATCGACGTCACCCACTTCCGCAACAAGGTCTTCTCGGCCGCGATCGCGGTCATCGCCCTGGTCTTCTTCGCGCTGATGGGCGTCACCTTCTTCTCCGTCTTCTACACCCAGAGCGTGCGCGGCTACTCGCCCCTGCAGACCGGTCTGCTGATGCTGCCGCTGGCCGCCGCCCAGATGGTCTTCGCGCCGCGGGCCCGGCTCGTCGTCGACCGCTTCGGCATCAAGGCCACGACGACGACCGCCATGCTCGTCATCACCGCGACGCTGGTGGCGTTCGCCACGCTCGACGAGGACACGCCGATCTGGGCCCTGGAGGTCGTCTTCTTCCTCATGGGCACCGGAATGGCCCACATCATGACCCCGACGAGCGTCGTCATCATGCAGGCCCTGCCCCGCGAGAAGGCCGGCTCCGCCTCCGCCCTCAGCAACACCTTCCGCCAGGTCGGCGGCGCCCTCGGCATCGCCGTCCTCGGCTCCGTGCTGTCGACGTCGTACCGGCACGGCATCGAGGACCGGCTCGGTGTGCTGCCCGCCGGGCTGCGCGAGACGGCCGGGGAGTCCATCGAGGCGACCCTGGGCGTGGCGGCCGGGCTCGGCGAGCGGGGCAGGGCGCTGGTCGACCCGGCCAACGAGGCGTTCCTGCACGCCATGCACGTCACCGCGCTGTGGGGCGCCGGAGTGGCGCTGGTCGGCGCGGTGGTCGTGGGGCTCTTCCTGCCCGGCAGGCCGAAGGCGGCCGAGGAGGCGGCGAAGGACGGCGACCTGGCGGGCACCGCCTCGTAGGAGCGGCCCGCGGCCCGCCGCTGCGGGAGAATCACCCCAGGGCGACGAAGGGACGGACGGACGTGAGTCTCGTGGACAGCGGCACCGGTGTGGAGCAGCCCGGGCGCGGCCGGCCGCGCAGCGAGGCGGTGGAGCGGGCCATCGTCGAGGGGACGCTGACGCTGCTGGAGGAGGGCATTCCGCTCGGTGAGGTGTCCATCGAGCGGATCGCCCGCACCGCCGGCGTCGGCAAGGCGACCATCTACCGCCGCTGGAGCGGCAAGGAGGAACTCCTCGTCGACGTCCTGCGGGCCGTCGAACCGGAGGACCTCGAACTGCCCGGCACCTCCCTGCGCGACGACCTGGTCGTGCTGCTGGAGTCGCTGCGCCTGCGCGGACTGGCCAACCGGTCCTCGGCGATCCTGCACAACGTCCGCGCACAGATGAAGACCAGCCCCCGGATCTGGACGGCCTACCACAACGCGGTCGTCGCCCCCCGCCGCCGGATCGGCCTCGACGTCCTGCGCCGCGGCCAGGAGAACGGCGAACTGCGCACCGACCTCGACCGCGAGCTGATCTACGACATCCTCGTCGGCCCCATGCTCGTCCGGTCCGTCCTGCAACCCGACGCCGACCTCGGCGAGGGCCTCGCCGAGCAGATGGTCGACGCGCTGCTCACCGGCCTACGGCCCGTCAGTTCCCCCACCGGCCCGCAGTAATGTGCACGTTTCGTCACAGAGCGGTCCCCGTCACCGCCGACCGGAACCCGTGACACCGGCCCGTACGTCCTGGAGCCCGTACGGTCGTCATGGGACGGCAGGATCGAAGCCGATCATCCCCTAGGGTCGTACCCGGGGGACGAACGGTTGCACGGCAGGCAGTGAGGCGACGGTATGGCGCAGCAGGCGTACATGACGGAGACGGACAACGGCGGCTCGGGACCCGAGCGCCGGGAAACCCGGCTTCGGCGCCTGGCGGAACGCCTGACCGCGGGCTGGCGCGGCGACCCGCGCGTCTGGCGCCGCGGCGTCGTCGTGGCCGTGCTCGCGCTGCTCCTCTCCCTCGTGATGGTGGCGCACTCGTACATCCCCAACCGCTACGGCAACCTCGGCAGCCTGACGGAGACGTTCCTGCCCTGGCTGGGACTGTTCGTCCCGCTGCTGTTCCTGCTCGCGCTGGTGCGCAGGTCGGCGACGGCGCTGATCGCGGTGGTGCTGCCGGCCGTCGTCTGGCTGAACCTCTTCGGCGGCCTGCTCACCGACAAGACCGGCAGCGGCGGCGACCTCACGGTCGCCACGCACAACGTCAACGCCGACAACGCCGATCCGTCCGGCACCGCCCGTGCCGTCGCCGCGTCCGGCGCGGACGTGCTGGCCCTGGAGGAGCTGACCTCCTCGGCGGTGCCGGTGTACGAGAAGGCGCTGGCGGCGACGTACGCGTACCACTCGGTGCAGGGCACGGTCGGGCTGTGGAGCAAGTACCCGATCAGCGACGTGGCGGACGTCGACATCAAGCTGGGCTGGGTCCGCGCGATGCGGGCGACGGTCACGACGCCCGAGGGGCCGGTCGGGTTCTACGTCGCCCACCTGCCGTCCGTGCGCGTCAAGCTCCAGGCCGGGTTCACCGCCCGGCAGCGCGACAAGAGCGCCGACGCGCTGGGCGAGGCGATCGCCGCCGACCCGCTGAGCCGCAAGATCCTGCTCGGTGACCTCAACGGCACGATGAACGACCGCTCCCTCAACGCCGTCACCTCGCAGATGCGCTCGACGCAGGGCGCGGCGGGCAGCGGGTTCGGCTTCAGCTGGCCGGCGTCGTTCCCGATGGCGCGCATCGACCAGATCATGGTGACGGGCGTCGAGCCGGTCACCTCGTGGACCCTGCCGGAGACCGGCAGCGACCACCTGCCGGTCGCCGCCCGTGTGAAGGTCACCACACCGTAACCTGCCGGAATACCGGGCCGGGAACGGTTTGTTCCGTACCTGAACATACCCAGCCCATGAGGGACGGATTCCCCTTCCCTACTTCCCGGAAAGGCACAGGCTTCCCCATGCCCCTGGCCCTGCTCGCCCTGGCCGTGGGTGCCTTCGGCATCGGCACCACCGAGTTCGTGATGATGGGCCTGCTGCCCGACGTCGCCGACGACCTGCACATCTCGATCCCCTCCGCCGGACACCTCGTCTCCGCCTACGCCCTCGGCGTCGTCCTCGGCGCCCCCCTGCTGGCGGCGGTGACGGCACGCATGTCCCGCCGCACGGTCCTCATCGCCCTGATGGTGCTGTTCGTGGCGGGCAACGCGCTGTCGGCGTTCGCCCCCGACCACCACTGGCTGCTCGCCGCCCGCTTCCTCAGCGGCCTGCCGCACGGCGCCTTCTTCGGCGTCGGCGCCGTCGTGGCCACCACCCTGGTCGCGCCCGAGCGCAAGGCCCGCTCGGTGTCGCTGATGTTCCTCGGCCTGACGGTGGCCAACATCGCCGGCGTCCCGGCGGCCACGCTGATGGGCCAGCACCTCGGCTGGCGGGCCACCTTCCTGGGCGTCTCCGCGATCGGCCTCGCGGCGATAGCGGCGCTGGCCGCGCTGATCCCGCACGACCACACCCACACGCCCACGACCGGCCTGCGCGGCGAGCTGGCCGCCCTGCGCTCCCTGCCCGTGTGGCTGGCGCTCGGCACGACGGTCGCCGGCTTCGGGGCGCTGTTCTCCGCGTACAGCTACATCACCCCGATGCTGACGGACGCCGCCGGCTACGCAGACTCCAGCGTCACCCTGCTGCTGGCCCTGTTCGGCGTCGGCGCGACGATCGGCAACCTGCTGGGCGGCCGCCTCGCCGACCACGCGATGCGCGGCACCCTGTTCGCCGGCCTGACCTCGCTCGCCGTCGTCCTCGCGCTGTTCCCGCTGCTCATGAGCGCCCCGTGGAGCGCGGCCCTGGCGGTGACCCTGCTCGGCGTCGCCTCGTTCGTCACCGGCTCCCCGCTCCAGCTGATGGTGATGGAGAAGGCGTCGACCGCCCCGTCCCTGGCCTCCTCCGCCAACCAGGCCGCCTTCAACCTGGCCAACGCCGGCGGCGCCTGGATCGGCGGCCTCACCCTCGCCGCCGGCCTCGGCGTCACGTCACCGGCGGTGGCGGGCGCCGCACTGGCCGCCCTCGGGCTGGCGGTGGCGGGCGTGGCGTTCGCCGTGGACCGCCGCAGGACCCCCGACCGGACGGCCCACGCCCTGATCGTCGCCACGCACGACCCCCGCCGCCCGGAACCCCTGCCCCACTGAGGCTCCAGGAACTCCGCCGGGGCGCGCGGTGATGCGGTGGCGGTGCCGCCGAGGCTGCGGCCGTCGGCCTTCTGGGGGCGCGGGGAACTGCGCGATCGGCCACCGCGCGCCCGCGCCCGCGTGCCGGCGGTGGGCTGTATGGCGGGTGGGCGTGGGCGCGGTGCCGCCGAGGCTGCGGCCGTCGGCCTTCTGGGGGCGCGGGGAACTGCGCGATCGGCCACCGCGCGCCCGCGCCCGCGTGCCGGCGGTGCGCCGTACGGCGCGGGGCGCGGGCGGCCGCCTCAGGCCGCGCCCACCCCGCCGGAGGCGACCACCGGGGTCCGGGGCGGAGCCCAGCGGCGGCTGCCTCTGGCGGGGCCGAGCCGGGCCGCCGGGCGGGCGGGGGCGAGGGGGCCGGCGGTTACACCGACTCCCGCCAGCCGTTGGTGATCGGCAGTCGCCGGTCCTTGCCGAAGCCCTTCGGCGAGATCTTCGTACCCGGCGGGTACTGCCGCCGCTTGTACTCCGCGGTGTCCACCATCCGCAGGGTCCTGACGACCAGCTCACGGTCGTAGCCCGCCGCGACGATCGCGTCGGCGCCCTGGTCCCGGTCGACGTACATCTCGAGGATCGCGTCGAGGACGGGATAGTCGGGCAGCGAGTCCGTGTCGACCTGGCCGGGCCGCAGCTCCGCGCTCGGGGGCTTGCTGATCGAGTTCTCCGGGATCGGCGGGGTCTGGCCCCGCTCGGCCGCCGCCCGGTTGCGCCACTCGGCGAGCCGGAAGATCGACGTCTTGTACACGTCCTTGATGGGCCCGTACGCGCCCACCGAGTCGCCGTACAGCGTCGAGTAGCCCACCGCGAGCTCCGACTTGTTGCCCGGCGCCAGGACGATGTGGCCCTCCTGGTTGGAGATGGCCATCAGCAGGGTGCCCCGCAGACGCGACTGGAGGTTCTCCTCCGCCAGCCCGGTCAGCTCCGTCGCCCCCATGTAGGCGTCGAACATCGGCGCGATCGGCACCGTGCGGAAGTTCAGCCCCGTCCGCCGCGCCAGTTCCGCCGCGTCCCCCTTGGAGTGCTCGGAGGAGTACTTCGACGGCATCGACACGCCGTACACGTTCTCCGCGCCGACCGCGTCGCAGGCGATCGCGGCGACCAGGGCGGAGTCGATGCCGCCCGACAGGCCGATCAGCACGGACCGGAAGCCGTTCTTGGCGACGTACGCCCGCAGCCCCACCACCAGCGCCGAGTACACCTCCTCGTCGTCGTCCAGCCGCTCCGCGTACCCGCCCGCCGACTCCGGCTCGTACGCGGGCAGCGGGTCCTCGGACAGGACCACCCGGTCGATGCGCAGGCCGTCGTCGACGACCCCCGTCGGCGCGTCCGCGGACGCCGCGGGCAGGTCGAGGTCCAGGACCACGCACCCCTCGGCGAACTGCGGCGCCCGCGCGATCACCTCGCCGTCGCGGTCCACGACGATCGAGTCGCCGTCGAAGACCAGCTCGTCCTGGCCGCCCATCATGGCGAGGTAGGCGGTGGTGCAGCCCGCCTCCTGGGCGCGCTTGCGCACCAGCTCCAGACGGGTGTCGTCCTTGTCGCGCTCGTAGGGGGAGGCGTTGACGGAGAGCAGCAGTCCGGCCCCGGCGGAGCGCGCCGCGGGCACCCGGCCGCCGTCCTGCCAGAGGTCCTCGCAGATGGCGAGGGCCACGTCGACGCCGTGCACGCGCAGCACCGGCATGGTGTCGCCGGGCACGAAGTAGCGGAACTCGTCGAAGACGCCGTAGTTCGGCAGGTGGTGCTTGGCGAAGGCGAGGACCACCTCACCGCCGTACAGGACCGCCGCCGCGTTCTGCGGGGCGCCGGCGGGCTGGCCGTACTTCGGCTGGGCGGTCTCGCAGCGGTCGAGGTAGCCGACGACCACCGGCAGCCCGCCGAAGCCCTCGTCGGCGAGGCGCGCGGCGAGCGTGCGCAGGGCCGCGCGGGAGGCCTCGACGAAGGACGAGCGCAGGGCGAGGTCCTCGACGGGATACCCGGTCAGCACCATCTCGGGGAACGCCACGAGATGCGCTCCCTGCTCGGCGGAGTGCCGGGTCCAGCGGAGGATCGTTTCGGTGTTGCCGGCGAGGTCGCCGACGCGCGAGTCGATCTGGTTCAGGGCGAGGCGAAGTTGAGGCACGGGCACCAGTGTAATCGTCAGAGCGACGCGATGGGGTGGCGTGAGGTGTGGGTCACCCCACGCCACACGAGGGGCCAGGCCTCCGCGCCGCCCCTACGGCCGGGCCCGCACCCCGCGCTCCGCCAGCAGATCCGCCATCAGCTGGATGTCCGACCGCTGCCCGTCCACCATGCCCTGCGCGAGCCGCTTCTCCGCCCCCACGGCGCACCGGGCGGCGCAGCCCTCCGCCATGTGGATGCCGCCCCGGTGGTGGTCCGTCATGAGCTGGAGGTAGAACACCTCGGCCTGCTCGCCCTCCAGGGTGCCGAGCTTCTCCAACTCGGTGTCGGTGGCCATGCCCGGCATCAGCGCGCCGTCCTCGCCGGAGGCCATGCCGCTCATGCCCATCCAGGCCATCGGCTCCGCCGACGACACCTTCGGCAGCCCCCACAGATCCAGCCAGCCCAGCAGCATGCCGCGCTGGTTGGCCTGCGTCTGCGCGATGTCGTAGGCGAGCCGCCGCACGTCCTCGTCCGTCGTGCGGTCGCGCACGATGTACGACATCTCGACGGCCTGCTGGTGGTGCACGGCCATGTCCCGGGCGAAGCCGGCGTCCGCCGAGCCGGCGGAGGGGACCTCGGTGCCGTCGCCACCGGCGACGGAGCGGCCGACGGCCCCGGCCGCGACCAGTGCTCCGGCCACGGCCACGGACACGGCGACCCGGGCGACCCTCACCGCGACAGGCCACCCGTGCACGCGGCGCCCGGCTCCGGCGTCTGCTCGCCCTGCACGAACGTCTCGAGGAACGTGTCCACGTCCGGGTCGCTCACGCCGGTCACCGTCCGCTGGTGCCCCCAGGCGGTGAGCATGATCGGGTCGGCCTGCCCCTCGTACGGGCTCATGAACGTGTAGGGCGTCTTCCCGACCCGCTCCGCCAGTGCCTCGACGTCCGCCTTCGGGGCCTTGCCGCTGTACGTCACCCAGACCGCGCCGTGCTCCAGGGAGTGCACGGCGTTCATGTTGTTCAACGCCTTGGCGTAGACGTCGCCGTCGCAGTTCATCCACGCCTGGGCGTGGTCGCCGCCGACGGGCGGCTCGGTCGGGTACGTCACGTTCTTGGTGACGTGGGTGCGCCCGAGCGTCCCCTTCCACGTCCGCACGCCGTCCGAGCTGGTGACGAATGTCCCGTTCCCCGAAGCCTTCGCGTTCGCGTCGTCGGCGGAGGAGGTGTCGTCCGCCCGCGACTGCACGAAGAACACGGTGCCCGCGACGAGCCCGGCGACCACGACCGCGGCGGCCGTGACGGTGAGGACACGGTTGCGCCGCTCACGCGTCCGGTCGGCTCGCCGCATCTCCTCTATGCGCGCCTTGCGCGCCGCGCTGGTGCCGTTCTCGGCGGAACCCATGGGTCTGTCCTTCACGGAAGGGGGCGGAGGGTGTGGTGGGACGGTGACACGCGAGTCAGCTGATCGTAAGGGGGCAGGGGGGAATCGCGTAGGCGGGTCACGGCCAAGACGCCGGAGGATAATTTGAAGCGCGGATGCGCATTATCTAGGCTTCCCTCATGCGGCTCTTGCGCTCCACCGACCTGGCACTGCGCGTGCTCATGCGGCTCGCGGTGGCCGGTGAGACCACCCCGACGACCCGTGACGTGGCCGCCGCGATGGAGGTCCCCTACACCCACGCGGCCAAGGTGGTGGCCGAACTCCAGCACATGGGCCTGCTGGAGGCCCGGCGCGGCCGTGGCGGCGGCCTCGCCCTGACCGGTAAGGGCCGTACGGCGTCGGTGGGCGCGGTCGTCCGGGCCTTCGAGGGCGACGGCGACGTCGTGGACTGCGAGGGCGGTACGGCCCCCTGCCCCCTCAGCTCCGGCTGCCGCCTGCGCGGAGCCCTGCGACGGGCCCAGGAGGCCTTCTTCGCCTCCCTCGACCCGCTGACGATCGCCGACATGATCGCGGAACCGACGGGGCCGCTGCTGCTGGGCATCCCCCGGCTCGGCTGACAGCGTCCGCATCCGCAGTCCCCCGGCGCGGCTGACAGCGTCCTCGGTACCCCCGGCGCGGCTGACAGCGTCCCCAGTACCCCCGGCGCGGCCGATCACCCGGCCGCGGCGCTCTCAGCCGCCCGGGGCCGGCGGGGTCGCGTCCTGTGACGGTGCCACGTCCGGCTCCGCGAAGAACTGCCAGATGCTGATCATGGCGATGACCTGGGCGACGAGATAGGCGACCTGGAGGGAGTAGTACCGCATCTGGTAGACGGACAGCAGCAGCCCCATGCGGCTCTGCCAGTAACGCCGTTCACCGCCGAAGGTGTCGAAGTCGAGCGCGATGGCCGTGACGGTCAGCACGAACAGCATCATCGACAGGTGCAGGGCCGAGTTGGTGGTGCTCTCCCGCGCGAACCAGCCCACCAGGGCGTCGAGTCCCAGCGGCAGGCCGAAGGCCGCGGTGACGGGGAGCGCCTTGACGGCCCCGCGGCGCCCCGGCAGCACCCTCCACAGGGCGCCCAGGGTGAATCCGGCCGCGGACCAGGCGACCGCCCAGTAGAGCGCGTTGAGCAGCAGAGAGGGCAACCCGACCAGGTCCGACAGGGTGTCCTGCCACGCCTCCCCCCGAACGTGCCACGCCCACGCGCCGAGCACGGCTGCCGGAAGCCCCGGGAGCAGCGCGTACAGGGCCCCGCGCCGACCGTTGGCCCACCAGTCGTCCCGTGGCCCCAGGGCCAGGGCCGCGTCCACCACCGACACCTTGCCCGGCAGCCGGTCCGACACGGCCGACGGCGCCCGCGCCGGCCAGTCGTGCAGCTTCTCCAGCCGCTTCTCCAGGTCGTCCCGCTTCGGCGGCTCGTCGCCGAAGAGCCCCTGGTCCAGGCGGCGCAGCTCGGCGTGGATCTCACGGTAGGAGCGTGCCCTGCGCAGCAGGGGCGCGCGGGCCGCCGGAGTGGCGGCGGTGGCGAGCGGACGTCCGGACAGCTCGAAGCGCTGGGCCAGCACCGATCTGGGGGCCAGGAGCGCCGCCGTACCGTACAGGGCGGCCATGTACAGGGGGATCCAGAGCGCGGTGGGCAGCGCGTTCTCCAGGTGCTTGCCGCTGCCCAGGCCGACCGTGACCGCGAAGAACGTCAGGAACAGGATGCGGTCCGCCGGATCGTCCAGGGGTGTCAGCGCACCGGGACGACGCCACGCGCGCAGCACGGCCAGGACGGCGACCGCGGTGAGCAGCCAGGCGTGGTCGGCGACGAGCAGGTCCTGGAGGAAGGAGACCGACCACATGACCGTCCAGAGGTAGTCCTCCAGCCGCTCCGTCCCGAATCCGGGGCTCGCCGGGTCGCTGAGCCAGGAGGCCCGCAGCCAGTCCCGTTCCTCCGCCAGCGCGTAGCAGACGGCGACGACCGCGGTGGTCGCGACGACCGCCGTCACGGCCGGGGCGGGCCGCAGGATGCGGTCCCGACCGGGAAAGCGCCTGCTCTTCGGGAGCAGGTGCCCGTCGACGGCGATCCGCCACAGGACGGCCGTGAGGGCGAGCAGGGTGGCGGCCACGCAGCAGAAGGCCAGTGCGGTCTGGACGCCGAGCGCGAAGCCGACCCCCACGAGCTCACGTGACGCGCCGACGAGCACGGACGCGGCCATGGGATTCAGCACGGTGACGACCGCGAAGGACCAGCGCAGCGGCAGGCCGGCGACCACCAGCAGCGTGAGGATCACCGGCAGGGCGAGGCCGTACTCGATGAAGAGCTGTGCGGGGAAGGCCGGCCACGCGTCGGCATGGGCGATGCCCCGCTCGACCAGCAGTTCGGCGTCGACCACGAGGAACAGCGGGACGGCGTACCGGGCCCACCGGGTCAGGTGGTCCAGCGTCCGCAGCTGCCGGGGGGAGGCGGCCTGGGGGCGTAGCCGGTAGAGACGGGCCGCGGCGAGCAGCAGGGCGGAGACCAGACACACCCGGAACAGGCGTCCGAGGCTGTCGAGTCCGAGGGCGCTCAGACGGTTGCTCTGGGCGCTCCAGGAGCGCTGCCACGACGGATCGAGTCCGACCCGCACGGCGGGCACCGTCCGGTCGTTCGCCGCGTCGGTCCGTGCTCCGCCCCGGCGCCCGTCCGTCCCGTCCGGGCGCCACACCAGCGCGGTGGCCCCCTCGCCCGCCGTGGGGCGCGGTCTCGCCCACTCGGCTCCGGGCCGGCCCGGGTCGACCGAGATCTTCTCCCACCGGGCCCCCTTCAGCGCGGGAGGCACCCTGAGCCGCAGGGTCCAGCGCTCGGCGCCCGCCCGGAACCGCCACAGCCCCACGTCGATGAACGACCGGTACTCGTTGGCCCACGAGTGCGCCCGGTAGACGACCCGGACGTGGTCGCCCCGCCATGTCACCACGGGGTTCGTCACGCGCCACTCGGTCCAGCGCCGCTGCTCTCCCTGGTCCGTCCTGGTGAGACAGGACATCGCCCGGATGTGGCGGCGGCTCCGCTCGCCGAGCAGCAGGTCCGGTGCGAGCGGCCAGGCGGCGGGCACGTCGACGGTCAGCCTTGTGGTGATCTTGCTGTAGGAGCGCTGGTCGTGCTCCAGCACCACCGACGTGCGCACCCGGGCGTCCGAGAGCCGCTCGGGTGCGCACCGCTCCGGTCCGAACGGCTCGTCCGCCCACGCCGCCGCCGGTGCGGCCAGCAGGCACAGCAGAGCCGCCAGCACCGACACCGCGCGAACGATCCCCCGGTTGTCCAACAGTCCCCCCTGACTGCCTTTCCGTGGCCGCCATCATGGCGTACGCCACGGACATCCGCGACGTGCCGGGGAACCCCGGGGAAACCGCCGTGGCCCGCCGGGCGCGGGGAGCCGCGTCCGGCCCGGCACCGCGTCCGGCCCGGCACCGCGTCCGGCGGCCTCCCGCCGCGCCCCTGCCGCCGCGCCCTGCCGCCGCCCCCCTGCCGCCGCGCCCGGCGGCGTGCCGTCGGCCCGGTGTCGCGTCCGGCCGTCAGGCCCCCGCCAGCCACAGATCCGGCCCGAACACCTCGTAGTGCACGTCCGCCGGCGACACGCCCTTCTCGATCAGCTGGGCGCGTACGGCGCGCATGAAGGGGAGCGGTCCGCACAGGTACGCGCGCGTGCCGGGGTGGACGGTGACGCCGGTGAGGTCGGCGCGGCCGGTGTGGGCGCCGACGGGGGCGTCCTGCTCGTACCAGAGGTGGACGGTCGCCGCGGGGAGCTTCGCGGCGTACGTCTCGTGGTCGGCGCGCAGGGCGTGGTCGGCGGGGGAGCGGTCGGCGTGGACGACCGTGACCGGGGCGGGGTGTCCGGCGGCCGCGAGGTGGGCCAGCATCGGGATCATCGGGGTGACGCCGATCCCGGCCGAGGCCAGGAGCACCGGGGTGCCGGCCGGGACCTCGTCCAGGACCAGGTCGCCGTACGGTTCCGACAGCTCCAGCGCGCTGCCCACCTCCACGCGCGCGTGGAGGTGGTTCGAGACCTCGCCCTCCGGGGTGGTGCCGCCGGGGACGCGCTTGACGCTGATCTGGCGTTCGGACGTGCCCGGTGCCCCGGACAGGCTGTACTGCCGGATCTGGCGGGCGCCGTCGGGGAGCGCGGTGCGGACGGAGACGTACTGGCCGGGGCGGAAGTCGCGGACCGGGGCGCCGTCGAGCGGGCGGAGCCGGAAGGTGACGACGTCGGCGGTCTCCCGGACGCGTTCGACGACCTCCCAGGGCCGCCAGGAGTGGCCGCCCTGCTCGTCGTACAGCCGCTTCTCGATCGCGATGAGGGCGTTGGCCATCAGCCAGTACACCTCGTCCCAGGCGGCCGCGACCTCGTCGGTCACCGCCTCGCCGAGGACCTCGGCGATGGCGGCGAAGAGGTGCTCGTGGACGAGGGCGTACTGCTCGGGGGCGATGCCGAGGGACGCGTGTTTGTGGGCGATGCGGGTGAGCATCGCGTCGGGGCGGGTGTCCGGGTGCTCGACGAGGTGCGTGGCGAAGGCGGCCACGGAGCCGGCCAGGGCCTGGCGCTGGGTGCCGGCGGCCTGGTTGCCGCGGTTGAACAGGTCGCGCAGCAGCTCGGGACGGGCGGCGAACAGACCGTCGTAGAAGCGTTCGGTGATCCGGCCGATGGCCGCTCCCACGACGGGGAGCGTGGCGCGGACGGTGGCTGCGGACTGTTCGGACAGCATGAGCCCTCCTCTGGGCGGGTGCCGGGGCCGGCCTGGTGCGGCGGCCGGTGTTCGGCACCGTAATAAAACTTGCATCTGAGATGCAAATTTAGATCGAGGTGGAGGGAGGGGGACGGGCATTACGGATGTCGGTCCGAACAGGCAAGATGGGCTGCGAAGCGGTACACCTGCCGTACGCGAGGCGTTCGTGCCGGGGTCGCCGTGGCGATCAAGGTCCGCAACGCGCGTGAAATGCTGTTGTGGTGGGATGCTCAGGTGCCCGACCGCCTCCCGCGGGACGGAGACAGGCGGCCTGACCAGCAAGGATGGGGAAGCTGAAGATGGACAAGCAGCAGGAGTTCGTGCTCCGGACGTTGGAGGAGCGCGACATCCGGTTCGTACGCCTGTGGTTCACGGACGTGCTGGGCTTCCTCAAGTCCGTCGCCGTGGCCCCGGCCGAGCTGGAGCAGGCGTTCGACGAGGGCATCGGTTTCGACGGGTCCGCGATCGAGGGATTCGCCCGCGTCTACGAGTCCGACATGATCGCCAAGCCGGACCCCTCCACGTTCCAGGTCCTGCCCTGGCGTGCCGAGGCCCCCGGCACCGCGCGCATGTTCTGCGACATCCTCATGCCGGACGGCTCCCCGTCCTTCGCGGACCCGCGGTACGTGCTCAAGCGCGCCCTCGCCCGCGCCTCCGACCTGGGCTTCACGTTCTACACGCACCCCGAGATCGAGTTCTTCCTGCTGAAGGACCGCCCCCTCGACGGCTCGCGGCCCACCCCCGCCGACAACTCCGGCTACTTCGACCACACCCCGCAGAACATCGGCATGGACTTCCGCCGCCAGGCGATCACCATGCTGGAGTCGATGGGCATCTCGGTCGAGTTCTCCCACCACGAGGGCGCCCCCGGCCAGCAGGAGATCGACCTGCGCTACGCCGACGCGCTGTCGACCGCCGACAACATCATGACGTTCCGCCTGGTCATGAAGCAGGTGGCGCTGGAGCAGGGGGTCCAGGCGACCTTCATGCCGAAGCCGTTCTCCGAGCACCCCGGCAGCGGCATGCACACCCACCTCTCCCTCTTCGAGGGCGACCGCAACGCGTTCTACGAGTCCGGCTCCGAGTACCAGCTGTCCAAGGTCGGCCGGTCCTTCATCGCCGGCCTGCTCAAGCACGCCGCCGAGATCTCCGCCGTCACCAACCAGTGGGTCAACTCCTACAAGCGGATCTGGGGCGGCACCGAGCGCACCGCCGGCGCCGGCGGCGAGGCCCCCTCCTACATCTGCTGGGGCCACAACAACCGCTCCGCGCTGGTCCGGGTGCCGATGTACAAGCCCGGCAAGACCGGCTCCGCGCGCATCGAGGTCCGCTCCCTCGACTCCGGCGCCAACCCGTACCTGGCCTACGCCATGCTGCTGGCCGCCGGCCTCAAGGGCGTCGAGGAGGGCTACGAGCTCCCGCCGGGCGCCGAGGACGACGTCTGGGCGCTGTCCGACGCCGAGCGCCGGGCGATGGGCATCGAGCCCCTGCCGCAGAACCTCGGCGAGGCGCTGACCCTGATGGACCGCAGCGACCTCGTCGCCGAGACCCTCGGCGAGCACGTCTTCGACTTCTTCCTGCGCAACAAGCGCCAGGAGTGGGAGGAGTACCGCTCCGAGGTCACCGCGTTCGAGCTGCGGAAGAACCTGCCGGTGCTGTAGCGGGTCTTCCGGTGCGACGGCGCGACGGCGCGCGGGGCCGGCGGTCGACGACCGTCGGCCCCGCGGCATTTCCCGATGTGACGTGTGGTCCGGCGGACCACACGTCACATCGGGGGCAGGGGGAACGGCGGTCCGATTGCGGGGCATCCGGCGCGGAGTAGCCTGGAATTGACCGACGGCTGCCTGATTCTGGAGGTAGGCGATGTTTCTCCGACTGCTGCGCCGTCGTATGCCGTTCGGGCTCGTTCTGCTCGGCAACGGCCGTCTGATCCGGGGCTACAGCGGCGGCTACTACGACGGATACGGCTACCAGGCCTGACACCGTTCACAAGGAGAACCGGGCTGCCGCGGCGGCGTCGTGGCAGCCCGGCCCCGGAGGAGGCGCGGTGACGGACGACACCGATTCCCTGGTGGCCCTGACGCGGATTCTGTCACCGCACTGCCGTGTCACCCGTCTGTCGGGCGGAGCGCTGATCGCGGACTGGAAGCGAACGCGTTTTCTCGGAATGGCGACGGCGGACATCCGGACGTTCACCGACGGAAGCCCCGAGGAACGCGCGGAACTCCTCACGGGTCTCCTCCGCGCCGGGTGCGCCACGGCCCGCCCCAAGGAGTACGCGGACGGCGAGGTCGGGTTCTGGCTGCGCGGAACGCACCTGCTGATCGGAGTCCTGGGATTCGGGCGCGTCCTGCGGCTGTTGTCCCTGGCGGCCCCCGACTACGCCCGCGCGGACCCTCCCTCCGCGCAGGACGTCGCCCGGCTGAAACGGGCGGTGCAATCGCACGGCCGCAGAAGCTGGTTCGTCAACGACGACTGCAAGACCGAGGCCGTGACGGCGTTCGTCCTGCTGCGGCGGCGAGGTCTGCGCGCCGTGCTGCACGTCGGTGTGCGCGAGCACCCGTTCGCCCTGCACGCCTGGACGTCCTCGGCCGGCCTGTGTGTCCCCGACGCCGATCCGCGCGGGCACGTGTTCACGCCGGTGCTCTCGATCGACGGCGGAGGGCAGTGACGTGGAGGCACTCGGCGTCGCATGGGCCGGGGGAACACCGCGGCTCTGGACGGCCGGGGACATGGCGCGGCGGGGACTGGTGACCACCGTCTCCTCACGGGCCGGTACCGCGGCGGTCGTCGGCTGGGTCGGCTCGTTCCGGGACCGCGTGGCGGGCGCGCGCCGCCTCCTCGAGGACTTCGGCCGGCCGGGAGCCGCACCGCGACTGCCGACCGGCGACTACGCGGCGGTTCTGGTCTGCCGCGACCGCGTCCTGCTGATGCGCGACGAGCAGGCACGCATTCCCCTGTTCTACCGGGAGTCCGGTGGCCGCGTGAGCGGGGTGAGTACCTCGGCGGGCCACCTGGGCGGCCTGGAGGAGCCCGAACGTCGTTATTTCTGCCGGTACCTGACCGGAAACATGGCCCAACCGCACGCGCGCCTCACCCCTTTCGCCGGGGTGCACCGTGTTCTCGGCGGCGAGGTGGTGGAACTCTCGGTCACGGGGCAACTCCGCGGCCGGGAGCAGCGACGCGTCCCGCCCACCGACGCCCCGTCGTCGCCGCCGACCGACGGATGCCGGTCGGCCGGGGCCGCGAAGGATCTGCGCCGCGCTCTGGAGAACGCCGTCGGGCGCCGCGTGGGCGAGGTGACGGCATGTCACGTCTCCGGCGGCACCGACTCCACCAGCGTGGCGTTGCTCGCGGCGCGTCCCCCGGCCGCGGCACCGGGCCACTCCGGGGACCTCGTCCTGCTGGCCGGGCGCTTCCGCCGGGGAGAACTGTCCGGGGAGCAGCCGTTCCTCGACGAGGCGATGCAGGAGATCCGCCGGCACGCGCCCGGGGCGCGCCCCGTGGTCGTCGACGTCGACGACGTGGCCGACTTCGACGACTTCCAGCGTCACGCGGGTGACCCGGACGAGCCCTGTGCGCACGCCTTCCGCGCCCCGTTCTGGAGCAGGCTGCACGCCGCCGCGGCGGAACTGGGGTGTGACACGCTCCTGACCGGATGCGGAGCCGATCCGGTCGTGGACGCCAACCCCTTCCACCTGCACGGGCTGGCCCGCACCGGACGGCTGCGGCAGATGACCAGGCAGGCACGTGCGTGGGCGGCGAGCGGCGAGCGCGGCGTGCGGGACGTCGTCTCCGCCTACGTCGTGCAGCCGGCCCTTCCCCTGGCGGCCGAACGGATCACGGCGCTCGTCCGCCGTCGCGGAACGGTGCTCGGCGGTCTGGGAAGCTTCGCCCGCCCCCCATGGCTGCGCCCCGGGTTCGCGCGGGCACACGGCTACCGCGAGGCCGGCGTCGCGGAGAGCGGCTTCGTGTTCGGGCACGATCCCGAGCAGTCCCTCTACGACGCGGCCAACTACCTCGCCGCTCCCGACCCGATGTCCTGGCACCAGGCACCGCGGTACGGGTTCTTCCTCTCGCACCCCTTCCTCGACCCGGAGGTCGTCGCCACGATGCGCCGCCTCCCCGCCGAGGCCGCGTTCCGTCCGGGCCGCCCCAAGGCCGTACTGCGCGAGGCCATGGCGGATCTGCTCCCGCCCGGCATCCGCGACCGGTCGGTCAAGATCCCCTTCAACGAGGTCTACGCCCGCGGCTTACGGACCCACGGCGAGGAACTCATCGACCTCTGCCGGTCCGCCCGGCATCCGCTGGTCGCGGAGATGTTCGACGTCGAGACGCTGTGCCGGGCGGTGCGGGAGGCGCAGTTCGGCATCGGGGACGCCTACGCCTGGGACCGTGTGAACAGCTCCCTGGCCCTCGTGGTGTGGCTGGAGAGATGGGGGCGGCGGCCGTGCGCGCGGAGCACGGCCGGGCCGGTCATCGCTGGTCCTTGACGTCCCACAGCGTCCGTTCGTACGGGCCCGTCTGGACCTTGACGAGACCGTACCGTTCCGCCAGCCGACGGTCCTTCTCCCTGCTGAAGACGAGGTCCTCCTCGCCGTCCCGTCTGATGAAGCCCAGGACGTCTGCCCCGTGCTGGCCGAACCGCCAGAAGACGGTGACGTAGCGCGGGTCCATCGTGTGGGCGTCGATCACGTTGTTCTCGTACACCCTTCCGCGGAAGATGACGGAGTCGAGGTCCTTCTGTATCCACTTGGGTACCTTGCTGCCGGGGGACCAGGAGTTCCCCTGGGGGGCAACCTGCTCCAGACCGAGCCGGTCCTTGCGCGCCAGGCTCACGCTGGCGTAGAACGCCAACTGGTCGTACCGGGTGTCGGTGGGGAGCTGCACGACCGTTCGGGTGGAGAACTCGTCACGCGCCTCGACATAGATTCCAGCCGGTATCCACGGCTGGGCCGCCACCAGCTCGCCGGGCTGGTGGATCTCCCTGCGGGAGAGCGGGTGTGTCTCCTGGTACTGGGCTTTGCTCCACTGCTCGGCATCAGCGCGCCACTGCTTGCGGAGCCGGTCCCTGGGGCTCAGCGGCACACTCTCCCCCATGGCGTGGAACTCGGCGCCGAGCACGTAGAAGCCCACATCGCTGGGGTTTTCGAGCTTGATGTCGACCGGCACGGAGAACGCCTTGCGGTTCTGACCCAGCAGAGGCTTCCCGATGGTCACCTTGATGAGAGGCTTGGCCCCGCGCTGGTTGGGCTGATAGAGGTGCTGATAGCTCCAATTGCCCACGGCGATGAGCGTCGTGATGAGCGCCACCGCGGCCACCTGCTTGGGAGCGGGGATGACGACCGATGTCCGCCACACCGCGATGACGGCCCACAGGGAACCCGCCGTGAGCAGGGACCACAGCACCCGGTAGCCGAGGGAATCACCGTTGAGCGTCTCGTACAGAAGCATCAGGTTGGCGAGGAGGGCCGCGACCGTGCCGGCCAGCGCGGCCAGTCCCGAGCGCTCGAAGCTGTTCCGGTACCAGTGGTCCACCACCGCCCATGCGCCGAACAACGCGATGAGCGCGGACCCGACGAGGAAGGCACCGGTGACGCGCCCCGGGTAGGTCAGCGCGGACCTTATGTTCCCGATGCCGAACCAGCCCAGCAGCAACGCCGACAGGACGAGGACCAGCAGAATCCCCACCATCACCGCGAAGGACCCTCGGGGGCTCTTCGGGACGCGTGGAAGCCGCAGGCGTCGGCCCCCGTCGGACTTTGCGGAAGACCGCACCTGATCACCACCGTCAGGACACACGGGGATCTCCTTCGACCGTCACTGAGGCACTGCGCACCATCGTCCGGTGCGACCCGGCGGATGACCATCCGGATGCCTCCCGACGGCCTAAGGGACGTCCCTCAAGGCGCCGGATCCGCCTGCCCCGCCAGCACCCGGTGGAGCGGTTCCGTCGCCCGCCGGCGGTACTCCTGGACCGACCAGCCGTTGCCGTCCGGGTCGGTGAAGTACATGAAGGTGGCGCCGTCGTCAGGGGTGTGGCGGACCGGCTCGGAGACGTCCAGACCGCGCTCCAGGAGCTCCGCGCGGGCGGCCTCGATGTCGGCCACGCACAGTTGCAGGCCCTGGTAGGAGCCGGGAGCCGGGCGGGGGCCCCGGGACAACTCCCAGATGCTGTCGCCGAGGGCGATGGAGCAGCCCGAGCCCGGCGGCGTCAGCTGGACGATCCGCAGGCCGGGCATGACCTCCTGGTCGATGTCCACGTGGAAGCCGGCCTTGTCGCGGTAGAAGTCGCGGGCCCGGTCGATGTCGCTGACGGGCAGCGGGATCACTTCGAGCGTGTACTGCATCGGGTCCTCCCGGTCGCCGGTGGCGGGGTCCTACCGACCCTGGCACATCTCGGCCGAACCGCCACCGCGTCCGGCCGAACGGCCGGGGCGTCGAGGCGGCTCCGGGGTGGGGAGGTGGGTCAGCGCATGCCCCCTGACGTCGCCCTTCCCCGGGGCAGACCGGCCGCACGGCGGCGGGAACCCGTCGCCCCCCGGCGGCATCCCACGGCCCCCGCCCCGGCGCTTCCCCCACGCGCTCCGGTTACGCTCGGGTCCGTACGACCTTGATCGGAGTCGAGGAGGCCGGGATGACGGGGCCGGGGCGCAGGAGCAGTACCTTCACACGGCTGCTGCGGCACGGATTCACCGATGCCGCCGCCGCCGAGCGGCTCCTGGACAGCGCCGAGCTCGCCCCGGTCCGCAGCGACCCCGTGCTGCTGGAGGCCCTGGGCCGGACCGCCGATCCCGATCTCGCCCTGCTGGGGCTGGTGCGGCTGCTGGAGGCGCAGCCGGGCGCCACCGCGCGCCGCGGACTCCTCGACACGGTCATAGCGGCGAAGCCGCTGCGGGACCGGCTGCTCGGGGTGCTCGGGGCGTCCGCCGCGCTCGCCGACCACCTGGCCCGGCACCCGCGGGACTGGGAGGCGCTCGTCATGTACGAGCCGAGCGATCTGCATCCCGGGGTGGAGGACTTCGAACGGGGGCTCGCCGAGGCCGACGACCCGGTGTCGCTGCGGGTGGCCTACCGGCGGTGCCTGCTGGCCATCGCGGCGCGCGACGTCTGCGGCACCACCGACGTCGCCGAGGCCGCGGCCGAACTCGCGGACCTCGCCACCGCCACGCTGCGGGCCGCGGTGGGGCTCGCGGCCGCCGCGGCGCCCGCGGACGCCGCGCTGTGCCGGCTCGCCGTCGTCGCGATGGGCAAGTGCGGGGGGCACGAGCTCAACTACGTCTCCGACGTCGACGTCATCTTCGTCGCGGAGCCCGTCGAGGGCGCCGACGAGGGCAAGGCCCTGCGGGCCGCCACCAAGCTGGCCTCGCACATGATGCGGATCTGCTCGGAGACCACCGTCGAGGGTTCCATCTGGCCCGTCGACGCCAACCTGCGGCCCGAGGGGCGCAACGGGCCGCTGGTGCGGACCCTGAGCAGCCATCTGGCCTACTACCAGCGGTGGGCCAAGACCTGGGAGTTCCAGGCCCTGCTGAAGGCCCGGCCGGTCGCCGGCGACCTCGCGCTGGGGGAGGAGTACGTCGCCGCCGTCGAACCGCTCGTCTGGCAGGCCGCCGAGCGGGAGAACTTCGTCACCGACGTGCAGAAGATGCGCCGCCGGGTCGTCGAGAACATCCCCGCAGCCGAGGTGGAGCGCGAGCTGAAGCTCGGGCCCGGCGGGCTGCGGGACGTCGAGTTCGCCGTACAGCTGCTGCAACTGGTGCACGGGCGGGCCGACGCCTCCCTGCGCAGCGGGACCACGCTGGACGCGCTGCGGGCACTGGCCGCCGGAGGGTACGTGGGGCGGGCCGACGCCGTGCAGCTCGACGCCGCCTACCGGTTCCTGCGGTCGATGGAGCACCGCATCCAGCTGTACCGGCTGCGGCGGACCCACCTCGTCCCCGAGGGCGAGGCGGACCAGCGGCGGCTCGGGCGGTCGCTGGGACTGCGGGCCGATCCCGTGGGTGAGCTGAACCGGGAGTGGAAGCGGCACGCCGCCGTGGTGCGGCGGCTGCACGAGAAGCTGTTCTACCGCCCGCTGCTCGACGCGGTCGCCCAGCTCCCGTCGGGCGAGGCACGGCTGAGCAGCGAGGCGGCCCGGGAGCGGCTGGTGGCGCTCGGGTACGCCGATCCCGCGTCGGCACTGCGGCACCTGGAGGCGCTCGCCTCCGGGGTCACCCGGAAGGCGGCCATCCAGCGGACACTGCTGCCGGTGCTGCTGGGCTGGTTCGCGGACTCCGCCGACCCGGACGCCGGGCTGCTCACCTTCCGCAAGGTCTCCGACGCGCTGGGGAAGACGCCCTGGTACCTGCGGCTGCTCCGCGACGAGGGGGCGGCGGCGGAGAACCTCGCGCGGGTCCTGTCCGCCGGGCGGCTCGCTCCCGACCTGCTGATGCGCGCGCCCGAGGCGGTCGCCCTGCTCGGGGACGGCGACGGGGGCGGCCTGGAGCCGCGGGGGCGGACCCCGCTGGAGCAGGAGATCCTCGCCGCGGTCGGGCGTGCGGAGGGCGCGGTCCAGGCGGTCACCGCCGCGCGCGGAGTGCGGCGGCGGGAGCTGTTCCGTACGGCCGCCGCGGACATCGTGGGGTCGTACGGCACGGAGGCGCAGCCCGCCGAGGCCGACCAGGGCGCGCTCGTCGATCTCGTGGGCGGGGCCGTGTCGGACCTGACGGCCGCGACGCTCGCCGGCACGCTGCGGGCGGTGGTGCGGGAGGGGTGGGGGGACACGCTGCCCACCCGGTTCGCCATCATCGGCATGGGCCGGTTCGGCGGCCACGAGCTGGGCTACGGCTCCGACGCGGACGTGCTGTTCGTGCACGAGCCGCGGGACGGCGTCGACGAACAGGAGGCCGCCCGCGCGGCGAACGCGGTGGTGGCGGAGGTACGGCGGCTGCTCCAGGTGCCCAGCGCCGATCCCCCGCTCCTCGTCGACGCGGATCTGCGGCCCGAGGGGAAGTCGGGGCCGCTGGTGCGGACGCTGAAGTCGTACGAGGCGTACTACCGGCGGTGGTCGCTGGTGTGGGAGTCGCAGGCGCTGCTGCGGGCCGAGCCCGTCGCCGGGGACGAGGAACTGGGCCGGCGGTTCGTGCGGCTGATCGACCCCCTGCGGTACCCGGAGGCGGGGCTGGGAGCGGACGCCGTGCGGGAGATCCGGCGGCTGAAGGCGCGGATGGAGTCGGAGCGGCTGCCCCGGGGCGCCGACCCGAAGCTGCACACCAAGCTGGGACCGGGGGGCCTGTCCGACGTGGAGTGGACGGTGCAGTTGCTGCAACTGCGGCACGGAGCGGAGGTCGCGGGACTGCGGACCACCCGGACCCGCAGCGCCCTCGCCGCGGCCCGGGAGGCCGGGCTGCTGACGCGGGAGAACGCCGTCGTCCTCGACGAGGCCTGGGTGCTGGCCACGCGGGTGCGCAACGCGGTGATGCTGGTCCGGGGACGGGCGGGCGACACGTTCCCGTCCGACGCGCGGGAGGCGGCCGCCGTCGGGCGGTACCTCGGGTACGGGCCCGGGCACGTGGGGGACATGCTGGACGACTACCGGCGTAGCGCACGGCGGGCCCGGGCGGTCGTCGACACCCTGTTCTACGGGGGGTAGCGGACGCCGGACGCCCGGCGCCGGACGCCGTCCCGGGAGCGGAGGACGCCGTCCCGGGAGCGGAGGAGCAGCGGGTGGAGCCGCGGCCCCCGGGACCCTGCCCGCGCCGGCGCCCTCCTCGGCAGGGCGTGCGGCAGCGCCCCGTACCAGAGGCCCGCCACCGTGTAGCCGAAGGCGAGGCAGAGGACGCCGCCCACCGCGTCCAGCCAGAAGTGGTTGGCCGTGGCGACGATGACCACCAGGGTGGCCGCCGGGTAGAGCAGGCCCAGGATCCGCACCCAGGGGAGGGTGGCCAGCGCGAAGATCGTCAGCCCGCACCACAGGGACCAGCCGATGTGCATGGACGGCATCGCGGCGTACTGGTTCGACATGTTCTTCAGGTCGCCCGAGGCCATCGACCCCCAGGTCTGGTGGACCACGACCGTGTCGACGAAGTCGCCGCCGTTCATCAGGCGGGGCGGCGCCAGGGGGTAGAGGTAGTACCCGACGAGCGCCACCCCCGTGGTGGCGAAGAGGACCAGGCGGGTGGCCGCGTACCGGCCGGGGTGGAAGCGGTAGAGCCACACCAGGACGCCGAGCGTGACGACGAAGTGCAGGGTGGCGTAGTAGTAGTTCATGCCGACGACGAGCCAAGTCACCGAGTTCACGGCGTGGTTGACCGATCGCTCCACCGCGATGCCCAGGGTGTGCTCGGCCTTCCAGATCCAGTCGGCGTTGCGCAGTGCCTCGTGTCTCTGTTCCGGGACGGCGTTGCGGATCAGCGAGTACGTCCAGTAACTGACCGCGACCAGCAGGATCTCGAACCAGAGGCGGGGGCGGCCGGGGGCCCGCAGACGCCGGAGCGGACCGGGAGGAGCCGCGGCCGTGACGGTGTGTGGAAGGGCCTCTTCCCGGCCTTCCAGTGACGTCACGGTCGATTCACCCATGGACACAGAGTCTGCCAGAAAAGCCTTCTTCCCCGATCATCCTCTGGTCCTCTCCGGCCCGCATGTTCTCCGCCGGGGGAACCCCTACGGGACACCGCGCGGGCACGGCCCGTGACGGCCCGTCTCCGCCGTACGGACGACGGCCCTTCGTGCCCGTACCGGGACGATGTGGCCTCCGCACCCCTACGCAAGACGACCGCCCGCACCCCTACCGACGACCGCCCGCACCCCCACGCACCACGCCCGCCGCCTCCACCCCCACGCACCACGCCCGCCCGCACCCCCACGCGACGACTGCCCGCCCGCGCCCCCACGCGCGACGACCGCCCACTCGCGCCCCTACGGGCGGAAGCGCTCGCCCGGTGCCGAGGCCGTGGAGCCGCGGACGACGAGTTCCGGCATGAAGACGAACTCGCTGTGCGGGGCCGGGGTGCCGCCGATCTCCTCCAGGAGCGTGCGGACCGCCGCCTGGCCCATCGCCGGGACCGGCTTGCGGATCGTGGTCAACGGCGGGTCGGTGAAGGCGATCAGCGGGGAGTCGTCGAAGCCGACGACCGAGATGTCCTGCGGGACCGCCAGCCCGCGCTGCCGCGCCGCCCGTATCGCGCCGAGGGCCATCATGTCGCTCGCGCAGACCACCGCCGTGCAGTCGCGGTCGATCAGGGCCGTCGCGGCCGCCTGACCGCCCTCCAGGGTGTAGAGGGAGTGCTGGACGAGATCCGACTCGATCGTCTCGGGGCTCAGGCGCAGCTGCTCCTGCATCGCGCGGACGAAGCCCTCGATCTTGCGCTGGACCGGCACGAAGCGCTTCGGGCCGAGGGCCAGGCCGATCCGGGTGTGCCCCAGGGAGGCGAGGTGGGTGACCGCGAGGGTCATCGCCGCCCGGTCGTCGGGGGAGATGAAGGGCGCCTGGACCTTCGGGGAGAAGCCGTCCACCAGGACGAAGGGCACGCCCTGGGCGCGCAGCTGCTCGTAGCGCTGCATGTCGGCCGTGGTGTCGGCGTGCAGGCCGGAGACGTAGATGATGCCGGCGACCCCGCGGTCCACCAGCATCTCGGTCAGCTCGTCCTCCGTGGAGCCGCCCGGCGTCTGGGTGGCGAGGACCGGGGTGTAGCCCTGGCGGGTCAGCGCCTGTCCGATGACCTGTGCCAGGGCCGGGAATATCGGGTTCTCCAGCTCGGGCGTGATCAGGCCGACCAGACCCGCGCTGCGCTGCCGCAGGCGGACCGGGCGCTCGTAGCCCAGTACGTCGAGGGCGGCGAGTACGGACTGGCGGGTGGTGGCGGCGACGCCTGGCTTCCCGTTGAGGACGCGGCTGACGGTCGCTTCGCTCACCCCCGCCTGCGCAGCGATGTCAGCAAGCCGTGTGGTCACAGGTGTGGACTGTACCGGCCAGGTGTCACCTTGCACACCAATCGGACGCCTTGGGCGGCCTGTTGTGCGGCCCGCCCGGGGCTGCTGCGTCATCGCACTCCCTCGTGAAAATGATGGCAAGAGCTTGCAGAGTCTTGCACAAGCGCCGCGCGCCTTGCCGCGCGGCCGCTTGACCATGGCAACAACGGTCTCATGGCGGTTGTCATCAGGTCACGCCCGGATAACTTCGGAGATCCCTTGCACTTTTTTTCTGCAAGGTCTTTCGCGCCGCTTACATGGCTGTTACGTTCACGTCGCCCGGCAGCCGCCGCAACGGCGCAGTCGGCAAGTCGACAGGGACAGCGGACGGGACCGCCCCCTGTAGCTACACGGGCTTTCACCCTCAAGGAGAACTCATGCGGCGTGGCATAGCGGCCACCGCGCTGGTGGCGTCCCTCGCCCTCGCGGCGACGGCCTGCGGCGGAAGCGACAGCGGCGACTCGGCCGACGGCCCGGTCACCATCACCTGGTGGGACACCTCCAACGCCACCAACGAGGCGCCGACGTACCAGGCCCTGGTCAAGGAGTTCGAGGCCGCCAACAAGGACATCAAGGTCAAGTACGTCAACGTCACCTTCGACCAGGCGCAGAACAAGTTCGACACCGCCGCCGGGTCCAAGGGCGCGCCGGACGTGCTGCGCTCCGAGGTCGGCTGGACCCCCGCCTTCGCCAAGAAGGGCTACTTCCTGCCGCTGGACGGCACCGAGGCCCTCGCGGACCAGGACAAGTTCAAGTCCAACCTGATCGAGCAGGCCCAGTACGAGGGCAAGACGTACGGCGTGCCGTTCGTCACCGACACCCTCGCGCTCGTCTACAACAAGGCGCTGTTCGCCAAGGCCGGCATCACCGAGGCGCCGAAGACCTGGGACGACCTGAAGACGGCCGCCGCCACCATCAAGGCCAAGACCGGCGTCGACGGCTACTGGGGCTCCACCCAGGCCTACTACGCCCAGTCCTTCCTGCACGGCGAGGGCACCGACACCGTCGACGCGGACGCCAAGAAGATCACCGTCAACTCGGCGGCGGCGAAGAAGGCGTACGGCACCTGGCTCAGCCTGTTCGACGGCAAGGGCCTGCACAAGGCGGACACCACCGCCGACGCGTACGCCCACATCCAGGACGCCTTCGTCAACGGCAAGGTCGCCGCGATCATCCAGGGTCCCTGGGAGATCACGAACTTCTACAAGGGTTCGGCCTTCACGGACAAGAACAACCTCGGGATCGCCACCGTCCCGGCCGGTTCCACCGGCAAGGCGGGCGCCCCGACCGGCGGCCACAACCTGTCGGTCTACGCCGGCTCCGACGCGGCGCACCAGAAGGCCGCGCTGAAGTTCGTCAACTTCATGACCTCCGCGACGACCCAGGCGACCATCGCGCAGAAGAACTCCACCCTGCCGACGCGTGACGACGCCTACACCGACGCGGTGAAGGCCGACCCGGGCATCGCGGGCTACCAGACCGTGCTGTCCGCCGCCCAGCCGCGCCCGGCGCTGCCCGAGTACAGCTCCCTGTGGAGCCCGCTGGACGACGAGCTGCCCGAGATCGCCGGTGGCAAGGAGTCCCTGGACGAGGGCCTGAGCAACGCCGAGACCGCCATCGCCAAGCTGGTTCCGGACTTCAGCAAGTGAGCCCCGCGTGGCCGCCGGATCACCCTGTCCACGGGGGAGTGATCCGGCGGCCACCGGCCTGTGCCCGCCCGGCCCCGCCCTCCGATCCTCAGTTCCTCCAGAAGGTGTCGAACCATGACAGTCGCCATCGACCGCGCGACCGGCAAGCGCCGCGGTGACGCGCCGCGGCCCGGGCTGGGCCAGCGCCTGAAGCACTCCTACCGCAAGCACTGGTACGCCTACGCGATGATCACCCCCGTGGCCGTCGTCCTCGGCGTCCTCGTGCTGTACCCCCTGGGATACGGCCTCTACCTCACCCTCACCGACGCCAACAGCCTCAACACGGCCCGCACCATCGGCGTCAACGAGATCGCGGCCACCTACAAGTTCATCGGCCTCGACAACTACGCCGACATCCTGTGGGGCGAGACCGCCTACGACCGCTTCTGGTCGCACTTCATCTGGACCATCGTGTGGACGGCGGCCTGTGTCGGCCTGCACTACGGCCTCGGCCTGGGCCTCGCGCTGCTGCTCAACCAGAAGCTGCGCGGCCGCACCTTCTACCGGCTGGTCCTGGTCCTGCCCTGGGCCGTGCCCACCTTCGTCACCGTCTTCGGCTGGCGGTTCATGCTCGCCGACGGCGGCATCATCAACGCCGCCCTGGACGCGCTGCACCTGCCGACGCCGCTGTGGCTGGAGGACACCTTCTGGCAGCGGTTCGCCGCGATCATGGTGAACACCTGGTGCGGTGTGCCGTTCATGATGGTCTCCCTGCTCGGCGGCCTGCAGTCCATCGACGCCTCCCTCTACGAGGCCGCGGAGATGGACGGCGCGAACGCCTGGCAGCGGTTCCGCTACGTGACCCTGCCGGGCCTGAGGTCCGTCAGCTCCACCGTCGTCCTGCTCGGCATCATCTGGACCTTCAACCAGTTCGCCGTGATCTTCCTGCTGTTCGGCGGCACCGCCCCCGAGGCCCAGATCCTCGTCACCTGGGCGTACTACCTCGGCTTCGGACAGCAGCCGCGTGACTTCGCTCAGTCGGCCGCCTACGGCATCCTGCTGCTGGCCATCCTGATCGTCTTCACCTCGTTCTACCGCCGCTGGCTGAACCGCAACGAGCAGCAGCTCGCGATCTGAGGCAGGAGTCCCCATGAGCACCACCACCGTCGAGACCTCCGCCGACGTGACCGAGCACGGTTCCGCGGACGCCCCCCGCACCGCCCCCGGACGCGGAAGGCGCCGGCCCCTCGCCGCCCTCGCGTCCCACGGCGTCCTGACCGTCGCGAGCCTCGTCGCGCTCTTCCCGATCGCCTGGCTCGTCTTCCTCTCCCTCGGCCCGGACAAGGACGACTACCTCCACCCCGGACGCATCTGGTCGAAGATGACCTTCGACAACTACGCGTTCGTCCTCCAGCACACGAACTTCTTCGACTGGCTCAAGAGTTCGCTGATCGTCTCGCTGGGCACCACGGTGATCGGCGTGCTGATCGCCGCCACGACCGGATACGCCGTGTCCCGCATGCGCTTTCCCGGCTACCGGAAGTTCATGTGGGTGCTGCTGGTCACCCAGATGTTCCCGATCGCCGTACTGATCGTGCCGATGTACCAGATCCTGTCCGAGCTCCAGCTCATCGACACCTACCTCGGCCTGATCCTCGTCTACTGCTCGACCGCGGTGCCCTACTGCGCCTGGCTGCTCAAGGGCTACTTCGACACCATCCCGTTCGAGATCGACGAGGCCGGACGCGTCGACGGCCTGACCCCCTTCGGCACCTTCGCGCGGCTGATCCTGCCGCTCGCCAAGCCGGGCCTCGCGGTCGCCGCGTTCTACAGCTTCATCACCGCCTTCGGTGAGGTCGCCTTCGCCACGACGTTCCTGCTGGACGACCAGAAGTACACGCTCGCCGTCGGCCTGCAGAGCTTCGTCAGCGAGCACGACGCCCAGCGCAACCTCATGGCCGCCACCGCGGTGCTGATCGCGATACCCGTCTCCGCGTTCTTCTACCTCGTGCAGAAGAACCTGGTGACCGGCCTGACCGCGGGCGGCACCAAGGGCTGAGCGCCCCGAGGCGCACCCGACCCCCGCGCGCACGCGCGGGTGGCGGCCGCGGTGTCCATCCGACCCCGCCGGCACCGCGGCCGCCGAGTCACCCGCGCCGCCGTACCCATGACCCCATGACCGCACCTCCCATACGTACAAGGACGCCATGAGTCAGCAGCACTCCGCCGCCCCGGCCCCCGCCTCCCGGCCCGACACGGCCCTCGCCACCGTCGCCCAGCGCCGCGACTGGTGGCGGGACGCGGTGATCTACCAGGTGTACCCGCGCAGCTTCGCCGACAGCAACGGCGACGGCATGGGCGACCTGGAAGGCGTACGCTCCCGCCTCCCGTACCTGCGCGACCTCGGCGTGGACGCCGTGTGGCTCAGCCCCTTCTACGCCTCCCCGCAGGCCGACGCCGGCTACGACGTGGCCGACTACCGGGCCGTCGACCCCATGTTCGGTAACCTCCTCGACGCCGACGCGCTCATCCGCGACGCGCACGGGCTGGGTCTGCGGATCATCGTCGACCTGGTGCCCAACCACTCCTCCGACCAGCACGAGTGGTTCAAGCGGGCCCTCGCGGAGGGCCCCGGCTCGCCCCTGCGGGAGCGGTACCACTTCCGCCCCGGCAAGGGCGAGGACGGCGAACTGCCGCCCAACGACTGGGAGTCCATCTTCGGCGGCCCCGCCTGGACCCGGGTCACCGAGCCCGACGGCACCCCGGGCGAGTGGTACCTGCACCTCTTCGCCCCCGAGCAGCCCGACTTCAACTGGGAGCACCCGGCCGTCGGCGACGAGTTCCGCTCCATCCTGCGGTTCTGGCTCGACATGGGCGTCGACGGCTTCCGCATCGACGTGGCGCACGGCCTGGTGAAGGCGGAGGGCCTGCCGGACCTCGGCTCCCACGAGCAGCTGAAGCTGCTGGGCAACGATGTCATGCCGTTCTTCGACCAGGACGGCGTCCACGAGGTCTACCGGCAGTGGCGCCGGGTCCTCGACGAGTACGCCGGTGAGCGCATCTTCGTCGCCGAGGCGTGGACCCCGACCGTGGAGCGCACCGCCCACTACGTGCGCCCCGACGAGCTGCACCAGGCCTTCAACTTCCAGTACCTGGGCTCCGCGTGGAACGCCGAGGAACTGCGTGAGGTCATCGACCGCACGCTGGAGGCGATGCGCCCCGTCGGCGCCCCCGCCACCTGGGTGCTGTCCAACCACGACGTCACCCGGCACGCCACCCGCTTCGCCAACCCGCCCGGCCTCGGCACGCAGATCCGCACCGCCGGCGACCGCGCGCTGGGCCTGCGCCGGGCCCGGGCGGCCACCCTGCTGATGCTGGCGCTGCCCGGTTCGGCCTACGTCTACCAGGGCGAGGAACTGGGGCTCCCGGACGTCGTCGACCTCCCGGACGAGGTGCGCCAGGACCCGGCGTACTTCCGCGGCGAGGGCCAGGACGGCTTCCGCGACGGCTGCCGGGTGCCGATCCCGTGGACGCGCACGGGCTCCTCGTACGGTTTCGGCGACGGGGGCAGCTGGCTGCCGCAGCCGGAGAACTGGGGCGGGCTCAGCGTCGAGGCGCAGGACGGCGTGCCGGGCTCCACGCTGGAGCTGTACCGCTCGGCGCTGGCGATCCGCCGGGAGCGGCCGGACCTCGGCGCCGGCGACGCGGTGGAGTGGCTGCGCGCCCCCGAGGGCGTCCTGGCCTTCCGGCGCGGGGAGTTCGTGTGCGTGGCGAACACCACCGGCGAGTCGGTGACGGTCCCGGCGTACGGCCGCGTCCTGCTCGCCAGCGGTGAGCCGGCGGAGGCGGACGGCGAGGCGAAGGTCCCGGCGGACACCACCGTGTGGTTCGCCGCCGCCTGACGGCCCCTCACCCGGCCCGGCACGGCCCGCTCCCGCTTCGGGGGCGGGCCGTCTGCCGTGTCCGGAAGGGCTGCTGAAAATCCTTTCCGTTACTTGCAGGACTCTTGCTGTAAGCGTTTCGTCGGCGATACGGTCGCGCGGGCGCCCGGCGACGAAGCCGACCAGGCAGTGCCGCGGCGCAGGGGTCGGACCCACCTGAGCCGTAATCGCAAGGAGTTCCCGCCTGTGATACCGAGATGGCCGGCGCCGCGCACGCGCCGTACCGCCCACGCCGGAAGGGTCGCGGCCGTCACCGTCGCCGCCCTCGCCGCCGCCCTCGTACAACCGCTCGCCGCCCGGGCGGACAGCCCGCCCGAGCCCCCGTCGGACGCCGAGCTCGCCGCCGAGCCCGCCCGGCACGACGCCACCCGGGAGCAGTTCTACTTCGTCCTCCCGGACCGCTTCGCCAACGGCGACACCTCCAACGACCGGGGAGGGCTGACCGGCACCCGCCTGACGACCGGTTACGACCCCACCGACAAGGGCTTCTACCAGGGCGGCGACCTCAAGGGCCTGACCGAGCGCCTGGACTACATCAAGGGGCTCGGCACCACCGCGCTGTGGATGGCGCCGATCTTCAAGAACCAGGCGGTCCAGGGCACCGGAACCAACGCCTCGGCCGGCTACCACGGCTACTGGATCACCGATTTCACCCAGGTCGACCCGCACTTCGGCACCAACGAGGACCTGGAGACCCTCATCTCCAAGGCGCACGCCAAGGGCATGAAGGTCTACTTCGACGTCATCACCAACCACACCGCCGACGTCGTCGACTACGAGGAGAAGTCCTACGACTACCTGTCCAAGGGCGCCTTCCCGTACCTGACCGAGGACGGCGAGCCCTTCGACGACGCCGACTACGCCGCCGCCGAGGACTTCCCCGCCACCGACGCCGACTCCTTCCCGCGCACCCCGACCGTCGCCGCGGACAAGAAGAACGCCAAGGTCCCGTCCTGGCTCAACGACCCGACGATGTACCACAACCGCGGCGACTCCACCTGGGCCGGCGAGTCGACCACGTACGGCGACTTCACCGGCCTCGACGACCTGTGGACCGAGCGTCCCGAGGTCGTCGAGGGCATGGAGAAGATCTACCAGCGGTGGGTGAGGGACTTCGACATCGACGGCTTCCGGATCGACACCGTGAAGCACGTCGACATGGAGTTCTGGACCCAGTGGGCGACGGCCCTGGACGCCTACGCCGCCCGGCAGGGCCGCGACGACTTCTTCATGTTCGGCGAGGTCTACTCCGCCGACACCGCCGTCACCTCCTCGTACGTCACCGAGGGCCGCCTGGACGCCACCCTCGACTTCCCCTTCCAGGACGCCGCCCGCGCCTACGCCTCGCAAGGAGGCAGCGCCCAGAAGCTGGCGTCGGTCTTCGGCGACGACTACGCGTACACGACCGACCGGGCCAACGCCTACGAGCAGGTCACCTTCCTCGGCAACCACGACATGGGCCGCTTCGGGTACTTCCTGAACCAGGACAACCCGGACGCCACCGACGCCGAGCTCCTCGCCAAGGACGAGCTCGCCAACGAGCTGATGTTCCTCAGCCGCGGCAACCCGGTCGTCTACTCCGGCGACGAGCAGGGCTTCACCGGCTCCGGCGGCGACAAGGACGCCCGCGCGCCGCTGTTCGCCTCCCGCGCCGCCGACTACCTCGACGACGACCGGATCGGCACCGACGCGACCCACGCGAGCGACGCCTACGACACCAGCGCGCCGCTCTACCGGCAGATCAGCGCCCTCGCCAAGCTCCGCAAGGCCAACCCGGCCCTCACCGACGGCGTCCTGACCGAGCGGTACGCGGCCGACGGCGCCGGCGTCTACGCCTTCTCCCGCACGGACGCGACGGCGAAGACCGAGTACGTCGTCGCCTTCAACAACGCCGGCGAGGCGAAGACCGCGACCTTCGCGACCGGCTCGGCGAACATGGCCTTCCGCGGCATCTACGGGACCGGCGCCTCGGTGAGGAGCGACGCCGACCGGAAGATCACCGTCACCGTGCCGGCCGGTTCGGCGATCGTCCTCAAGGCGGCCGGCCGGCTCCCCGCGCCCACCGCGAAGCCGTCCCTCACCCTGACCGCCCCCGCCGCCGGCGCCACCGGCACCGTCGAACTGACCGCCGACGTCGACGGCGGACAGCTCAACCGGGTCGTCTTCGCCGCCCAGACCGGCGACGGCGCGTGGCGGACGCTCGGCTCCGCCGACCACGCCCCCTACAAGGTCACCCACACCCTCGGCGAGGACGTACCGGCCGGCACCGCCCTGCGCTACAAGGCCGTCGTGATCGACTCGGCCGGGCGGACCGCGAGCGCGACGGCCGCGAGCACCACCGGCACCCCGCCCGCCGAGGAGGTGCCCACCGCCACCTCCCGCGACTACGCGATCGTCCACTACCGGCGCGCCGACGGCGACTACGACGACTGGGGCCTGTACGCCTGGGGCGACCTCGCCGACGGCGAGTCGACCACCTGGCCCGACAGCCACCCCTTCACCGGCCGCGACGCCTACGGCGCCTTCGCCTACGTCAAGCTGAAGCCCGGCGCGTCGAGCGTGAACTTCCTGGTGATCGACAAGGACGGCGACAAGGACGTCTCCGCCGACCGCACGATCGACGTCACCCGGACCGGCGAGGTCTGGATCGAGCAGGGCGAGGCGGAGGTCCTCACCGAACGGCCCGAGTACCCGGCACAGGACACCACCAAGGCGGTCGTGCACTTCCACCGCGCCGACGGGGACTACGACGGCTGGGGTCTGCACGTGTGGACCGGCGCCGCGAACCCCACCGACTGGTCGAACCCCCTGAAGCCGGTGAAGACTGACACGTATGGCGCGGTCTTCGAGGTACCGCTCACCGAGGGTGCCACCAGTCTCAGCTACATCGTCCACCGGGGCGACGAGAAGGACCTGTCCACCGACCGGTCGCTCGACCTCACGGCCGACGGCCATGAGGTGTGGCTGGTGAGCGGGGAGGCGCAGCACCTGCTGCCGCAGCCCGCGGGCTCCGCGGCGGCCCTGGACCTCACCACCTCCAAGGCCGTCTGGATCGACCGCGACACGGTCGCCTGGAACGGCTCCGAGGCGGCCGTCTCCACCCAGCTGCTGTCCTCCCGCGACGGCTCGATCGAGGTGCGGGACGGCACGCTCACGAGCGACGACGAGCGGTGGCTGCGGCTGACGAAGACCACCCTCACCGACGCCCAGAAGGCGAAGTTCCCGCACCTGGTGGACTACACCGCCTGGTCCGTCGACCCGCGCGACCGCGACCGGGTGCGCGAGGCACTGCGCGGCCAGGTCGTCGCCTCCCAGCGGGCCGCGAACGGCGCCGTCCTCACGGCGACGGGCGTGCAGACCGCCGGCGTCCTGGACGACCTGTACGCCGGCGCCACGAAGGCCGACCTCGGCCCGACCTTCCGCGACGGCCGCCCGACCCTGGCGGTCTGGGCACCGACCGCGCAGAGCGTCTCCCTGGACCTGGACGGCACCACCGTCCGGATGAAGCGCGACGACACCACCGGCGTCTGGTCCGTCACCGGCCCGAAGTCCTGGAAGGGCAAGCCCTACCGGTACGTGGTGAAGGTGTGGGCGCCCAGCGTCCGGAAGATCGTCACCAACGAGGTCACCGACCCGTACTCGGTCGCCCTCACCGCCGACTCCGAGCACAGCCTGGTCGTCGACCTGGCCGACGCCTCCCTCGCCCCGAGCGGCTGGACGTCACTGGAGAAGCCCGCGGCCGTACCGCTGAAGGACGCCCAGATCCAGGAGCTGCACGTCCGGGACTTCTCCGTGGCGGACGGCACGGCGGACCACCCGGGCACCTACCTGGCCTTCACCGACCAGGACAGCGACGGCTCGAAGCACCTGCGCGAGCTGGCCGCGTCGGGCACGTCCTACGTGCACCTGCTGCCCGTCTTCGACATCGCCACCATCCCCGAGAAGAAGGCCGACCAGGCGACCGTCGACTGCGACCTCGCCTCCTACCCGGCCGACTCCGACCAGCAGCAGGCGTGCGTGGCGAAGACGGCCGCGAAGGACGCCTACAACTGGGGCTACGACCCGTACCACTACACGGTCCCCGAGGGCTCCTACGCCACCGACCCGGACGGCACCGCCCGCACGGTCGAGTTCCGCGAGATGGTCAAGGCGCTGAACGAGGACGGCCTCAGGGTCGTCATGGACGTCGTCTACAACCACACCACCACCAGCGGACAGGCGGACACCAGCGTCCTCGACAAGGTCGTGCCCGGCTACTACCACCGGCTCCTCGCCGACGGCTCGGTCGCCAACAGCACCTGCTGCGCCAACACCGCCACCGAGAACGCCATGATGGGCAAGCTCGTCGTCGACTCGGTCGTCACCTGGGCCAAGGAGTACAAGGTCGACGGCTTCCGCTTCGACCTCATGGGCCACCACCCGAAGGCCAACATCCTCGCCGTGCGCAAGGCGCTCGACGCCCTGACCCTCGCGAAGGACGGCGTCGACGGCAAGAAGATCATCCTCTACGGCGAGGGCTGGAACTTCGGCGAGGTCGCCGACGACGCCCGGTTCGTGCAGGCCACGCAGAAGAACATGGCCGGCACCGGCATCGCCACCTTCTCCGACCGGGCCCGCGACGCGGTGCGCGGCGGCGGCCCCTTCGACGAGGACCCCGGCGTCCAGGGCTTCGCGTCCGGGCTGTACACCGACCCCAACGGCTCGCAGAGCAACGGCACCGAGGCCGAGCAGAAGGCCCGCCTGCTGCACTACCAGGACCTGATCAAGGTCGGTCTCTCCGGCAACCTCAAGGCGTACACCTTCACCGACACCGGCGGCGTGCAGGTCACCGGCGCCGAGGTCGACTACAACGGCAGCCCCGCCGGTTACGCGGACGCACCCGGCGACGCCGTCGCCTACGCCGACGCGCACGACAACGAGTCGCTCTTCGACGCCCTCGCCTACAAGCTGCCGTCGTCGACGAGCGCCGCCGACCGGGCCCGCATGCAGGTCCTCGCCATGGCCACGGCCACCCTCTCCCAGGGCCCGGCCCTCTCCCAGGCCGGCACCGACCTGCTGCGCTCCAAGTCCCTGGACCGCAACTCCTTCGAGAGCGGCGACTGGTTCAACGCGATCCACTGGAACTGCGCCGACGGCAACGGCTTCGGGCGCGGACTGCCGCCGGCCGCCGACAACGCCGCCAAGTGGCCGTACGCCCAACCGCTGCTGACCGGGATCAAGGCGGTGGGCTGCCCGCAGATCCAGGGCGCCTCGGCCGCCTACCAGGACCTGCTGAAGATCCGTACGACGGAGAAGGCGTTCTCCCTCGACACGGCGGCGCAGGTGCAGTCGGCGCTCTCCTTCCCGCTGTCCGGCAAGGACGAGACGCCCGGCGTGATCACCATGGAACTCGGTGACCTGGTCGTCGTGTTCAACGCGACGCCCGACGCGCAGGAGCAGCGGGTCGCCGCGCTCGCCGGGACGGGCTACCGCCTGCACCCGGTCCAGGCAGCCGGCGCCGACGCCACCGTCAGGAAGGCGACCTACGCCACGGAGTCCGGCACCTTCGCCGTTCCGGCACGGACCGTCGCGGTGTTCACCCGCACCGCCTGACCCGCACGGCACCCCGGTGGAGCAGACCCACGCCCGGGTCTGCTCCACCGGCGTGTCCGGCGCCACCGGCGACGCCACCCCCCGCGGCGACTAAGGTGAACCCGTCCCCGCCGTAGAACAGGAGTACCCATGCCGCAGATCACGGTCGACTACTCGGCCACCATGGCGACCGCCTTCGACCGGGCCGGCTTCGCCCGTGCCCTGCACACCGCCGTGGTGGAGATCGCCGCCGCCAAGCCGGAGGCCTGCAAGACCCTGTTCCGCCCGGCGGACCTCACCGCGTTCGCCTACGAGGAGGAGGGCCACGCGATCGTCCACGTCACCCTCGGCCTGCTCGCCGGACGCACCGAGGAGACGAAGGC
Source organism: Streptomyces sp. NPDC059895 (assembly GCF_042731035.1). Taxonomy (NCBI): domain Bacteria; kingdom Bacillati; phylum Actinomycetota; class Actinomycetes; order Kitasatosporales; family Streptomycetaceae; genus Streptomyces; species Streptomyces sp. NPDC059895. The sequence goes on along the minus strand of NZ_JBHWKO010000001.1, from coordinate 22,621 downwards.
GAAGCTGACCGAGGCCGTCCTGGAACTGCTGCGCACCCATGTCGAGGACGGCGGGTTCGCCCTGCACGCCTCCGCCGAGGTGCGGGACCTCGACCCGTCGTACCGCAAGTTCGAGAGCTGAGAGCCGCTCCTCAGGAGACGAGGGCGAGCAGCCGGGCCGCCAGGTCGCCGAACGGGCCGTCGCCCGGTTGGGCGGCGAGCACGGGCCTCAGCAGCGCCCGCAACTCCTCGTCGTGCGCCGCGCTCACGGCCGTCAGCGCGGCGAAGTCGTGGACGAGCTGCACCTCCAGCTCCGCGCGCGGAATGCGCCGCCCGTCCAGCCAGAGCAGCGCCGTCGACTCGGCGAGGGAGATCCAGGAGCGGATCACCAGCTCCAGCCGGGCCGGCGGGTCGGCGACCTCCAGGTGCGCCAGGATCTGCTCGTAGGCGGCCTGGCGCACGGAGTCGACGAGCGCGTTGGTGGTCGACACGTGGCCCATCGAGCGGACTTGGTCCGCGGGCACCGCCGGGCCGCCGCGCATGAGGGCCGAGAAGCCGGGGCCGTGCTCGTCGACGAAGTCGAAGTACCGGTGCATGACCCGCAGCAGCCGCGCCCCCAGCGGCCCCTCGTGCGGCTCGGTGAACCGGCCCGCCAGATCCTCCGACGCCCGCTTCAGGGCGGCTTCGTACAGGCTGAGCTTGCCGGGGAAGTAGTGGTAGACGAGCGGCCGCGAGATGCCGGCGGCGGCCGCTATCTCGTCGATGGAGACCTCGTCGGGCGAGCGGCGGGCGAACAGGTCGAGGGCGACGCCGATCAGCTGCTGCCGCCGCTCCTCGACTCCCATCCTGCGGCGAACCCCGGTAGTCATACGAACACCTTACCGATCGAATCCGGACGTGAACGGACCGGATCGGCCGAGGGGTTCGCTCAGCGGAGCCCTTCGACGGACCGGCCGTCCTCCAGGGTGCCCCTCAGCTCCGCCCGGGCCCCCTGCTCGGTGCGCACGGCCAGCAGATTGTCCTCGGCCGAGCCGTTCACCCCGCCCGTCGCCCGCACGGACCCGGTGTCCTTGTCCCCGGCGGCGAGCAGGTACCAGGAGCCCCCCTTCGACCTCCACAGCACCCCGGCCAGCACATGCGGATCGCGCGGACCGCACGCCGGGACGTCCCCGGCCTTCGCCACCGCCGCCCCGAACAGCCCGCCCGGCACCCGGAACTGCGCCAGCACCCGCGTCCCGTCGCCCCGCCAGGTCTCGGCCCGCGTGCACACCCACGACGCCGACCCGCTGTCGTCCGGCAGCGGCTGCCGCGCGTACGCCCACGCGTTGACCGTCCGGACGCCCTGGCCGCGCACGTCGCCCAGCGAGCAGGCGAACGGCGCCCAGGTGCGCAGCGCCTCCGCGCCCGTCGCCTCCTTCGGCCTGGTCGGCCGGCCCGCGGTGAGGCGGGCGGGGACCAGCTCGCCGAGGTCGCTCACCAGGTACGAGCCGGAGGCGTCGGTCAGCTCCAGCACGTTCCACGTGGTGCAGGCGCCGGGCCGGGTGGCGGGGCTGGCCAGCGGTGAGGTGATGCCGTCGGTCAGCGTCAGGTCCATCAGCCCGGCACCCGGCTTCGACAGGTCCCGCTCCGCCGCCTTCGTCACCCAGGGGGCGGTCAGGTAGCGGACGTTGCCGTCGGCCCGGTCCAGGACCACCGCGGCCGCCTCGGCGCCGGTCGCGCCGTCCGTGCGCGCGAAGTCCAGGGCGGCCCCGGCGGTGCCCTCCTTCGGCTCGGCGTAGCGGGCGATGCGCAGACCGTCGTAGAGGATCACCACGCGCGCGGTGCCTGCGTCCCCCGCGAACAGCAGCTGGGGCGGGCCGGACGGCCCGCCGGACGGCGTGCCGGGAGTGACCGAGACGCGCACGGCCGCGCCGGGCCGGGCCCAGACGGCGAGGGCGCGGCGCAGCAGCGCGCTGTCGCGGGTGAGGCCGCCGCGCGCCGGCCAGACGGAGAAGTCGGTGCGGGCGGAGGTCTTCCAGGCGGCGGGGGAGACCCTGACCAGCCGGCCCGGATCGAGGGCCGCCTCGGCCGCCGGGTTCCGCGCGTACACCGGGGCGGCCGCGCCGTCGGGACCCCAGCCGTCGCCCGGCAGGGCGACCAGGGCGCCGCACACGGCGAGCGCGGCCGCGGCGGCGAGCGCGGCCCTGCCGTGCCTGCGGCGGCGCATCAGATCGGTGGGGCGGGCCTGGAGCGCGCAGGGGTCGAACTCGGGGGAGTCGAACAGCGCGTACCGCGCGCCGAGGGGGTCCGCCTCCCGCAGCGCCGCCTCCACGTCGTCGACCCCGGCGCCGCCGAGCACCTCGCGCACGTCGCCGTCGGGGAGCTTCTCCAGGCCGCGCAGGGCACAGGCGGCCCGGGCCGGGCCGGACAGGACGGCGAGCTCCTGGTCCAGGGCGAGCTCGTCGGCGCCGCCGGAGCGGGGGAACAGGCGCAGCCCCCACACCTGGGGCAGCAGCGGCGGCAGCTGGGCGCGCTTCGGCCACGCGCGGCGCCGCAGCGGCAGGCCCGCCTCCAGCGCCCCCCGCACCACCTGGAGACGGACGTAGGCGTAGCCGGGGCCGCCGTCGCGGGCGGTGGACTGGGCCGGGATGACGGGTGCCGAGGACCGGCCGCGGGGCAGGGCGCGCTGGACGAGGGCGTGGGCGGTCAGCACACGGCGGTCCCGGCCGAGGCCGGACGGCAGCACCAGGTAGGCGAGCCGGACCAGACGCGGATAGTGCTCGACGAGCGCGGCCTCGGCCTGCTCGACGTCGACGGCCCGGTCGGCGGGGGAACCGGGTGCGGGGCGCGGGGCGACATCCTGTGACTGCACGTCCAGCCAAACGAGCCGGCCGGTCGATGGTCACCGCCGCAGGGGCGGGTCAGTCCTCCGCGGCGGTCAGCGTCCGCGCATAGTTCGTCATGGACCGCCGGTACCGTGGGAGGTGCCCGGCGAGTGCTTCCAGGACCAGGGCGAGGCCCTCGCGGTCGCGGCCCAGGCCGGACAGGCACAGAGCGAGCGTAGCCCGTACGGCGTCGTCCAACTCGTCAGCAGGGGCGTCGAGTTCGGGCATCAGCAGCGCGATGCCCTCCTCCGGCCGCCCGATGTTCCGCAGCGAGCTGGAGAGCTGGATCCGGGCGCGCCTGCCCCGGTAGCCGTCGAGACCGCGAGCCAGCGCCTCCCGGTACAGCGGGACCGCCTTGTCGGAGTGCCCCGTGGAGTCCCAGGCGCAGGCCTGCTCGAACGGGCGGAGCGGGCTGCCCTCGGGCAGTTCGGCGACGAGCGCGTCGATGACGGCCCGGAAGCGGGCCGCGTCCTGCTCGGGATGGTCGTCGAAGCGGGCCCAGGCGGCGGTGACGCGGTCTTCCCAGTCGTGGTCCACCGACCCACCTTCGCACGTCTGTTTCCGGAGGACACCGCCTTTTTGAGCGGACCGGGCTCGGGAGCCGTATCCAGGGCGAGGCTCTCGCAGGGAGGACAGATGAAGGTGACCCGACCCATGCTCGCGGTGGCCGGCGCCGCCGCGGTGCTCGTGCTGACCGGCTGCGGCTCCGACGGGGGCGCGCGGGCCGTCCCGGAGACGGCCACCGGCAGCCTGGAGCACCTCGCCGCCGAGGTGGAGTGCACCCCGAACATGCAGATCGACGCCGACGAGATCCGCCAGGCCGTCTGCAAGGACACCGACGGCAAGTTCATCCTCGCCACGTTCGCCACCGACCGCGGCCAGCGCGAGTGGATCAACGGGGCGAAGGACTACGGCGGCCACTACCTCGTCGGCCGCAAGTGGGTGGCCGTCGGCGAGACCGGCACGGTGACCGCGCTCCAGCGCACGCTCGGCGGCGACATCGAGGAGGGCACGGACCACTCGGCGCACACCGCGCACGAGTCGTCGGACGGCACCGCGCACTCCGGTCACTGAGGCCCGCCGCACCCGGGCGGCACGAAGGCCGGCGGTGAGGGATCCCCGAGGGGTCCTCACCGCCGGCCTTCGGTCGTCGGGGCGGGCCGGGCCGGGTCCGCCCCGTCAGACCGTCACTTGCAGCGCTTGCCGGTGTTGATGCAGTTGACCATCTTGTTCATCAGGTTCGTCGAGAAGAAGTTGATGAAGTCGTTGTGGTCGGTGATCGGCTTGTGCAGCTGCTCGGGGAAGGTGTCCACCGCGTACGGGTTCACCACCTGGCCGTTCTCGATCGTCGGCGCGGGGACGTCGTAGACGAGACGGACCTGGAGCTGGGGGATCGCCTTGAAGCCGTTGGCGCAGGTGCCGTCGGCCTGGACGAACGCCACGTGGGTGCGGTGGTTGGCGCTGTCGATGTTCTGGCCGTCCCAGCAGCTCTGGAAGTTGGCCGTGCGGACCACCTTGCTGCCCTCGGGGCAGATCGGGTACTGCTCCTTGAGCTGCACCTTGTTCTCGAAGCCGGTGCAGCTCCAGTTCACGTTGGCGTTCGCGGTGCCGTTGACGAAGGCCTTGGCGTCACCGGTGATGATGCGCAGGGCGGTCGGCATCGCGACGACCGGGCCCGCCTTGTTGCCGACGAACGTCAGCTGCGCCTGGGCGGGCTGGAGGATCCGGCCGACGTTGCCCTCGGTGCCGCCGCCGGCGTTGTTCTGGTCGAAGTCCTGCGTGCCGTCCTGGAGACGCAGCACCGGCCAGAAGTACGACGACCTGTCGCCCTGGTTGCGGCAGCTGGTCTCGGCGGCCGCCAGCTCCTCGTCGCTGGCGAAGGCGTCGTTGTTCTGGTTGCCGACGTAGTCGTGCAGGTGGTGGGCGCCGTTGGTGACACCGGGGGCGACGATCACGTTGTCCGTGTTGTGGTTGTCGTTGCCGTTGGTGCCGCAGCTCGTGGTGAAGGTGCCCCGCGAGCCCGACCGGCCGTTCGCGGCGAGACCGTTCGCGCCGACGCCCAGCTGGGCGTTGGACTGGACCGTGGTGATGTCCACGAAGTCCGCGGCCACCGGGCCGTTGCCGCCCTGGCCGCCGTTGCCCTGCTCCTGGCCGTCGTCGCCCGTCTGGCCGTCGTCGTTCTGCTGGTCGTCGTCGTTCTGGCCGCCGTTCTGGCCACCGTTGTTCTGACCGCCGTTGTTCCGGCCGCCGTTGCCGTTGCCGGCGTTGGTCTGCGGGTCGGCGGTCTGGGGTGTGCAGGTGGCGAGTTGGCTCAGGTTCCGCGCCTGGCCGCCGACGCGCTGGATGCTGATGCGGATGCGGTCGATCGTGGCGGACCGCTTCTCCGTGAGCGGGCCGAGGATCGCGTTCTGCACGAAGTTCGTGTCCTGCGCCTGTGCCTGACGCGTCGAGGCAAGCCGGGCGTAGGCCTCGGTGATCTGCTTGTCGAGGTTCGCCAGCTCCTTGTCGACACCCGAGCGCGCCCGGTCGGGCACGTCGGTCAGCTGCTGCCCGACGTCCGGGCACGAGATGGTCGCCACCTGTGTGGCGGCGGCCTTGGTCCGGTTCTGCGCCGAGTTCTTCGACTCGTGCGCCGAAGCGTAGAAGTTCGCCCAGATCAGCCCGCCCCCACCGAGCGCTAGGGCCGCCGATGCGGCTATGGCCTTGGTGGCCATCGACGAACGGCGTTTACGTGTGTTGCGTCCCATGGAACTCCTCTGACTTCCTTGCGGGGCAGCATCGAGGCGCCCGACAGGAGTGAAGCGGCTCCCTCCCATACGCACGCCGCCCCCGAGGTGTTCAGCCGTCCCGGGAATCGATGACGGTTCCATGGCACAATTCGGCCCCAACGCCCGCACACGTGACAGCGGCAACAGCCGTACGCGCAAAGGGAGTTGAATGGATCACCGGACGGGGTCCAGTCGCGCGAGCACCTCGGCCTCGACCTCCGGGGCCAGTCCCTTCCCGATCCGGTCGGGCCGTTGGGGCGCCGTGCCCCCGAGGTCCCGGAGCCACCGCCAGGTGTCGGCGACGGTGTCCTCGACGGGCCGGCAGGACAGCCCGGCCGCCACCGCCCGGGAGACGTCCGCGGAGTGCAGCGCGTCGTGCAGATCGCTGCCCGGCGGCACCCAGACGGGCAGTTGCGTCCACGGCTCGATGCCCGCGTCGAGGATCACCCGCGGCGCGGCCCAGCGCAGCTCGGCCGCCGAGCCGGTGGCCCGTACACACGCGTCCAGCAACCCGCCGATAGTGGCGTGCCCCTGAGGGCTCATCAGGTTGTACGGTCCGCTCGACCCGCGCTCCACCGCCCCGAGGATCCACTCGGCGAGGTCGCGCACGTCGACGTACTGGAGGGGGAGGTCACGCGGTCCGGGCGCCAGGACGGGGCCGCCGCGGGCGATCCGGTTGAGCCACCAGGGCAGCCGGCCGACGTTCTCGTACGGGCCGAGGATCAGCCCGGCACGGACGAGGAGGGAGCCGTCCGCGCCGAAGGCGCCGACCGCGGCCAGCTCGCCGCCCCGCTTGTCGCGCGCGTAGTCGGTCGGCCCGCCGTCGGCCTCGGCGCCCTCGACCACGGGCGCGTCCTCGGTGTACCCGGCGGGCGGCGCCCAGGAGTAGACCGAGCAGCTCGACACGTACACGTATCTGCCGGCGCGGCCCCGCAGCAGCCGCGCCGCCTCGTGCACCGCGCGCGGGGCCGACGACCAGGTGTCGACGACGGCGTCCCACTCGCCCCCGGCGAGGGCGGCGAGCCCGTCCGGGGCGGTGCGGTCGCCGACCAGCGCCCGCGCCCCGGGGACGGCCGCGTGCCGCCCCCGGTTGAGGACCGTCACCTCCCAGCCGCGTCCGAGGGCCGCCTCGACGACGGCCCGCCCCACGAACTCCGTACCGCCCAGCACCAGAAGTCTCATGCCGGTGACTGTGCCCGGTCGGGGTCGGGAGGGGGAAGCGTCCTCTGCCGATGGCAGAGGACGCTTCCCCCCGGCTGCCGGCCGGGGGTTCAGCAAACGGCCGGGAGTTCAGTGGGCGGTCGGGGTTCAGCGGGCGGTCGGCGGGATGTACTTGTAGCCGACCCGGCGCACCGTCTGGATGCTCTGGCGGTGGCCCGCGCCCAGCTTGCGGCGCAGCCGGGCGATGTGGACGTCGACCGTGCGGCCGTCGCCCACGTGGCCGTAGCCCCAGACGGTGGTGACGAGCTGGTCGCGGGTGTGCACCCGGTGCGGGTGTCCCACCAGGTGCGCGAGCAGCTCGAACTCCAGGTACGTCAGGTCGAGTTCACGCTCGCCGACCCAGGCGGTGCGCTGCACGGTGTCGATCCGTACGAGCGGTTCGCCGGCGTGGTCCGGGTCGTCGGCGACCTCGTCGTCGGGCCGGTCGACCACCGCCACCGGCGGGAACGGCGGCTGCTGGTCGGCCGGGACCAGCACCAGGTAGCCGATCATGGGCGGCTGTCCCGGAAGGGTGGGCAGGGTGTGCGGGGGAGCGGGCAGCCAGGTGGCGCCCGGCGGCAGGAAGTCCGCGACGTCCACCACCTCGTCGCGGTCCACGGCCCGCAGACGGTGGCGGGCCGGGGTGGAAGGGGCGGTGCGGGGGGCGGTGGAGAGGGAACGAGTGGTCGCCATGGAAGGTCAGCTCTTTCGCGCGAGGAGTTCGTCGGACGGGACACGACGGCCGCGAGGGGTGGGCGGGCTCGTCGAGGGACGTACGTCGTTCGCGCCGGCCGAAGGCCGGGGTGGGGCTTTAGAGGGCCGGCGCGTTCATCGCGCGGCAACACACACGGTCGAAGTCGTGGTGCTGACGGGAAGGCCAGAAGGGCTCGAGGTCATGGCGACCCGTCGCGAGGTACTTCCGGAAGCTGGCCATGGTCCCATTGAAGCAGACAGCCGCTCGGGACAGGAGAGTTCTCTCACTGCTTGGACGTTTCCGAGGGGTCGGGGACGCCCCGGAGCAGGGGTGGGAGCCGCTCCGACGAGGCGTCAGGGACACCCCCCCCTGAAACACGGAAGGGGCGCCCGCCGAGTCGGCGGGCGCCCCTTCACGGGACCCTCGGGGATCAGACCTGGCCGGCCTTCTCCAGCGCGGAGCAGCAGGTGTCCACCAGCAGGCGGGTCACCACGTACGGGTCGACGTTGGCGTTCGGACGGCGGTCCTCGATGTAGCCCTTGCCGTCCTTCTCGACCTGCCACGGGATACGGACCGAGGCGCCGCGGTTGGAGACGCCGTAGGAGTACTCGTTCCACGGGGCGGTCTCGTGCAGACCGGTCAGGCGGTCGTCGATGCCGGCGCCGTAGTTCTTGACGTGGTCGAGCGGCTTGGAGCCCTCACCGAGCGACTCGGCCGCGGTGATGATCGCGTCGTAGTTCTCGCGCATCGCCTTGGTGGAGAAGTTGGTGTGCGCGCCGGCGCCGTTCCAGTCGCCCTTGACCGGCTTGGGGTCCAGGGTGGCGGAGATGCCGAAGTCCTCGGCGGTGCGGTAGAGCAGCCAGCGGGCCACCCACAGGTGGTCGGAGACCTCCAGCGGGGAGACCGGGCCGACCTGGAACTCCCACTGGCCCGGCATGACCTCGGCGTTGATGCCGGAGATGGCGAGACCCGCCTCCAGGCAGTTCTCCAGGTGCGCCTCGACGACGTCACGGCCGAAGATCTCGTCGGCGCCGACACCGCAGTAGTAGCCGCCCTGCGGGGCGGGGAAGCCGCCCTTGGGGAAGCCGAGCGGGTAACCGTCCTGGAAGAAGGTGTACTCCTGCTCGATGCCGAAGATCGGCTCCTGGGCGGCGAACTTCTCGGCGACCTCGGCCAGCGCGGCACGGGTGTTGGACTCGTGCGGCGTCATGTCGATGTTCAGCACCTCGCACAGGACGAGGATGTCGTTGCCGCCGCGGATCGGGTCGGGGCAGGTGAAGACCGGCTTGAGGACACGGTCCGAGGAGTGGCCCTCGGCCTGGTTCGTGGAGGACCCGTCGAAGCCCCAGATCGGCAGCGCGTCGAGCCCGGCGGGCTCGCCTGCGATGATCTTCGTCTTGGAACGGAGCTTCGCCGTCGGCTGGGTGCCGTCGATCCAGATGTACTCAGCCTTGAAGGTCACGGGCCACTTCCTTCGGGGGTGTGTCTGACGCACTGCGGGTGCTGCGGCGCTGCGGCACTGAGGCGCCGCTGTTGTCTGCTCGGCAGCCTGTCAACCAGCGATTTCCCGGTCATTGCTCGAATGTGAACCCCGTGTTACCTGGTGGTGCTGTGGCGCGTCTCACGCTGTGAGGGCGTCCGCCCGGTCCGGAGTCGCCGTTCGCGGTCGCGCACGCGCGGGGGTACGCGCGCGGACGGCGGCTCGTATGCGATGGGAATGGCGAGGACGCGCCGGGGCAGAAGTCGCCGGTCAGGGCCGCGTACCTGTGCCAGGCCCTGCCGCGCCCTGCCGATGCTGCTGCGGCCCACCCCGCGCCGGGTGCGGACGTTCTTGGAGTGGGAGACCGGGAGAGCGGCGCTCGGCCCCGACCGGCTGCGCCTCCAGGAGGCCGCCGCGGGCTTCCCGGCCGCGAAGCCGGTGACCGGCCCGCGTCCGCGCCCGAGGTACTGCCACCTCACGGAGTTCCTGTCCCGAGCCTCACCCCACCTTCTCGATCACGGCCCGGCGGATCAGGAACTTGCCGGGCTCACGGACCTGCTCGAAGGCGGCGTCGTTCAGCAGCACGCAGCTGCCGGAGACCGACGTCACCTCGACCGTCGTGGACTTGCCGTTGTCCAGGTTGGTGACCTTCAGCCGGGTCCCGGCCGGGAACCGGTCGCTGGACGCGGCCGGGGCGCCCGCCTCGCCGGACAGGGTGACCGTGGAGCCGGTGCAGACCTGCTGACCGGAGACCGCGCCGGCGTCCCCGGCCTCTCCGGCCTCTCCGGCCTCTCCGGCGGGCGTGCTCCCGGCCGGCTGCGAGGGCTGCTCCGGCTGGGGGGACGTCGTCTGTGGGGCCGTCGTCCGGGGGGCCGTCGTCCGGGAGTCCTGAGCCGACTCCCCTACGACGCACCCGGACGCCTCCTGCTGCACCTCGATCTGCGCGATGACCGCCTCACGGTTGGCGATCCGTGCCGCGGACTGCGCGTCCGGGGCGGCCCGCTGGCCGTCGATGAACCGCTGGTTGTCGCCGAGGGCGGTGGCCAGGCCCTGGCAGACGGACGACTCGGCGGCCGTCCGCGGGGACTGGGCGGCGTTCGAGGTGGCCGCCATGACGAAGGCGCCGCCGCCCGCCACCGTCGCGGCGCTCACCAGCAGGGCGAGCTTCTTCTTCGGACCGAGGGTTCTCCTGCGCGACACGCGCGCCTCCTGGGAGGTAGGGGTGCGTACGCCGCTATGTACGAGATGCCGAACGAGGTCGCTCAACCGTCACAGCAGTCGATGGAAGTGGCGCGCGTCACACGGCGGTCGGCCCCGCTCGGCTCCGGGTCAGCCCTTCTCGCGCTCGTAAGCCGCCACCGTGCCGTGGACGTGCCGGAGCAACGCCTCGGTTCTGGCGACGAGTTCGGCCTCGCCGGTGTCGGCCTCGCCGGTCCCGTCCTCATCGGTCTCGGCCTCATCGGTCTCGGCCTCATCGGTCTCGGCCTCATCGGTCCCGGCCTCGCCGGTTTCGGCCTCGCCGGTCTCGGCGCCGGCGGTCCACCGGCCGTTCGCGAACACCACCGAGCGGACGGTCGTCAGCCGCCGGACGACCCCGGCCGAGGAGCCGGGCGGTGCGGTCGGCAGACCGGCCTCCGGCGGCGGGTCCAGCGGGACCACCCGGTACGTGGCCGGGTCCGCCGACGCCCTCGCGAACACCCGCGAGGCGTCCTCGACCCGCGCGAAGCTCAGCACGGTCACCGTGATCTGCGTCCGCCGCTCGGCGGTGTCCGTGAACAGCGCCGCCGTCAGCCGGGAGCACTCCTCGCCCTGTCCGACGAGCTCCGCCGGCCCCACGGACGTGCCCTGCGAGCAGTCGGTGGTGGTGGCGAGGTCGACCCGCGTGTACCGCGAGCCGTCCTCCAGCCGGACGATCGTCCGCGGGAACGCCTGCTCGGGCCGGATCACCGGCCGGGCGAGCAGCGAGGCCAGGGCGCTCGGCGCGGCGGAGGGGAGGCCGGCGTCCACGGAGGGCACGGCCGGGCCGGACGTCGCCGGGGCGGCCGGCGCGGCGGACGCGGGGTCGCCGCCGTCGTCCCCGCCCGCCGTGACCACGGCACCGGCGGCCACGGTGGCCACGAACACGACGCAGGCCCCGGCGCGGGCCGCGCGCCGTCCGCGCCGCCGTCGGCGTATCCGCTCCCGCTCGGCCGCCGACCGGACGCACGGATCCGGCTGTCCGTCCGCAACCCCTTGATCACCGAAGGTCATGGCGGCGGAGAGTAACAGGCGGAAGCGCTGCCGGGACCCTGCCCGGGGTGATCGGGAAGGCAGGGCCTAGCGGGACAGAGCGTCCCGTACGGCCTCCTCCGTGCGGGCCACGACCGCCGTACCGTCGTCGGCCGTGATGATCGGCCGCTGGATGAGTCCCGGATGCTCGGCGAGGGCCGTGATCCAGCGTCCGCGGGCGCCGGCGTCCCGCGGCCACTCCTTCAGGCCCAGCTCCTTGGCCGCGGCCTCCTGGGTGCGCGTGATGTCCCACGGCTCCAGGCCCAGCCGGTCGAGCACGTCCCTGATCTCGTCCTCGCTCGGTACGTCCTCCAGGTAGCGGCGGACGGTGTAGTCGGCACCCTCGGCGTCGAGCAGACCGATCGCGCTGCGGCACTTGGAACAGGCGGGGTTGATCCAGATCTCCATGCGGCTCACGGTATCCGGCCGGCTCCGCGGTGCCCGTGAACCCGTTCTCCCCGTGCGTCACCGCACCCCCGAAATCCTTTGTGGCCAGGGGCTTTTGTCAGTGGTGGGCAGTAGAATTGAAGCAGTGTTCGAGGGTTCCGCCGGAGGTTCCGGGCCGGGGCCCCGACCGCGACAGGAGGATGCCTGTGCCCGCTGCCGCACTCCGGCCGAAGCCGCTGCCGACCCAGTCCACCGCGAAGCGTCCCGTCCAGCTCGACCTGCCGTACGTGCCCGTGGAGAAGCGGCCGCTGCCGGCCGGCCGCCCGCGTGAGTGGTACGTCACGCACAACCGCCGCCTCAAGGCCCTGCGCCTGGCCATCGCCCTCCTCGACTCGGGCGTCTACCTGCCCCGCCAGGCCCGTAACGAGAAGATCCGCAGCACGGCCCGGCTGATCGGCGTCCACCCGCCGTCGGACACGACGTGCCACATGGTGCGCGCGCTGATGCGGCAGTCGAAGTGAGCGGGGCGGCCGGGGGCCGGGGCCCCCCCCCCCCCCCCCCCCCGCCCCCCCCCCCCCGCCCCCCCCCGGCCCCCCCCCCCCCCGCCGACACCCCCCAAAACCCCCCCCACCC
>NZ_JBHWKO010000001.1:0-10338 GCF_042731035.1 Streptomyces sp. NPDC059895 | reverse complement strand
CGCGGCGGGCGCTCCCGGGGTGCCCCTGGGGGGGGGCGCTGTGGCGGGGGTGGGGGTGGGGGGGGGGGGGGGGGCGGGGGGGGGGCCGGGCACCCGGCGCCTGCCGCCCGGCGCCTGCCCCGGCGGGGCGCGCCCGGGCAGGTTCTAGCCCGTCAACTCCCTCTCCAACGGCGTACGGAACCGGGGCGTCACCCTCGTCGTCCCCACCCAGGCCCGCAGCCGCTCCGCCTCCGCCGTGATCGCCGCCTCCGCCTCCCGCCCCACGCCCGCGCCGTCCAGGACGCGCCAGACGATCTCGCCGTCGGGCCGCTGGGCCCACCCCCCGACCACCCGTCCGTCCCACCACACCGTCGGCCCCACGTTCCCGCTGCGGTCGAACAGCGCCGGCCGCAGGCCGGGGGCGAGGTACCAGTCCCGCGCCTGCCACCCCATCGCCGTCGGGTCGAGGGCGGGCAGCAGCGCCGCCCACGGCCCGCCGGGCGCGGCGACGGGCTCGACGTCGCCCGCGGCCACGTATCCCGTGCCCTCGTCCAGCGACACCGCCCGCGCCCCGATCGCCGCCAGCGCCCGCCGTACGTCCGTCACCCGCCACCCCGTCCACCACTTCAGGTCGGCCTCGGTGGCCGGCCCGCAGGCGGTGAGCCAGCGGCGCAGCAGCTCCGCCTGGGCCCCGGCCGGGGCGAGCTCGGGATGCGCGGGAGCGGCCGCCCAACGGAACTGACTCGACGTCCACGAGCCGATCGGACGGCCCCGGACGACCTTCCCCTCGACGCCCAGCACTTTCAGCAGCCGCGTCGAGACGGTGTGGATCCCCTCGTAGCTCTTGCCCGCCGCGTACACGAACCGCTCCCGCAGCCGCGGCTCCTCCCGCGCCAGTTCGGCCGCCGTCGCCTGCCCAAGCCGCTCCAGCGCGGCCAGCGCCGACTCCTCGACCTCCTTCAGCCAGGCCGCGTCCGGCGCGCCGGCCTTCGCCATGTCCTTGAGCAGCGTCGCACGTTCCCGCGCGGCGACCGCGAGGCCGGTCGAGGCGTGCACGACCGCCGTCAGCTCCGCGGGGAACACGAAGACCGTGTGCCGCAAGCCGTGCATACGCACCAGCGCCCGGTCGTCGCCGTGCGGTGCCCGGTCCTTGCCGTGCGGTGCCTGGTCATCGCCGTAGAGCGCCCGTTCCGTCTCCGCCACCGTCCCCGACGGGTCCGCGAGCCGTGCACCGACCGCCAGGTACACCGTCGCCGGATCCGAGCCGTGCAGCGCGACGAGCGCCTCGGCCACCTGCTCCGGGCGCACCGCCCGCGCCTGCGGCGTCAGCCGGTGCCGCAGGGCCAGCCGGGCCCGCCGCTCCGCCACGCCGATGTACCGCTCCCCGCCGTCCATCCCCGCCTCCGCCCCTCTGTGGTCCCGACCGCCATACTCCACGACTGCACTGACAACGGCCGCTCCGTGCGCTCGTTCCGTGCGTGGGGAGCGGCTCAGGCGTACGCCTCCAGCAGGCCCGCCACATACGCCTCCAGCCGGCCGCCCAGTACCTCCGCCGTCAGGTCGCTCCGGCCCAGTTCCCGCCACGGCCCGGCGAGTTTCGCCGCGTCGGGGGCGCAGGCCAGCGCGTCCAGCAGCCTCAGCAGGGCGCTCACGAACGCCCGCCGGTCCTCGGCGCGGTCGTGCGGCCACCGGCCCGACCGGTGCTCCGCGTCCGGCAGTTCCAGGCGCGAGTACTGCGCCCGGGCCGACAGCGCGTCCTGTACGGCCTCCGTCACCTCCGGCGGGATCACCGCGTCCGAGCCCGGCACGACCAGCACCGCCCGCCCCGCGCGTGAAAGGAGAGAACTCGCTCATCTCCCCATTCATGCAAGGCACTTACGCCGCCTGAGCCGCTTGGGCCGCCTTGATCGCCTCGCGCGGGTGCTCCTCCTCGGCCTGACCGAGCGAGGTCCGCACCAGTTGTCCGCCGAACGGCGCGATCTGCGGGATCACGGGCGAGGAGCACCCCTTGTGGCCGTTTGTGGCTGTTTGCGGCCGTACAGGGACGATATGTATCGCTTCGGCCGACTCCAGGTCCGGGGAAAAGAAGGTGCACCTCGAGTGACCGCCTCCCTACGCTGAGAGCACCCCCACCCCCCCCGCACCGCACCCGGTCAGATCGTTCCCGCCCAGGAAGGAGGCACCCCATGGGCACCGTCGTACTCTCCGGGACCGCTGTCCTGGTGGTCCTGGGTTTCGGAAACCACCTCTACTGGCTCGCCGCGGTCGCCGTGCTCTTCCTGTACGTGCGCTACGGCCGCGTCGCCTCCTCGGCGCCCGCGCCCGGCCCCGCCGCGAGCCCCGCGCCGACCACCTACAAGGCCTACCGCGCCCGCCGCGACCAGCAGGCCAAGTGGGAGCGCCGCTACCGCCGCGAGCGCCCCCTGGAGTTCCGCCGCCAGGAGCGCGAACGCTGAAAGTAGCGGGGCCGCACGGCACCGGCCCCCGGTTCCTCATGGACCGGGGGCCGGCCCGCACGCGAAGCCTGCGACGGCACCGCGCCCCCGAGGCCCCTCCTGCGGCGCGGCTAGTACGGCGCCCGCGTCTGCGCGTACCCCAGCAGCAGGACCACCGCGGCCACGCACCCCAGAACGATCGCCGTCGACACCCACGACGACCGCCGGGGCGTCACCGGCCCGGGATCGGCCCGGAAGGGCTGCGGCCGCGGCGGGTTCTCCCTCCAGCGCGCGGCCAGCATCCGCGCCCGCGCCGAGGGCTCCTTGTGCTCGGCTTCGTCCGCCCATCTGAGGTCGAACTCCCGCTCCCCGTCTTCCCGTTCGGGCATCCCCGTCCCACCCCGTCACCTCTGTCGAACACCAGTGCCGGAAACGATACGGCGAGGCCCCGCTCCGAGGAACGGGAAGGCCGTGGACAAGCGACGAGGGCCGCTACCCGATCACGGGTAGCGGCCCTCGCGGCGTCTCTGACGACGCGGAGTCGGAGAGGCGGCCGGGTGGTTCACGGGCTTACGCCCAGGTCACCCGGCCCCGCTTCCTAGACGTCGAAGTACAGCTCGAACTCGTGCGGGTGCGGGCGCAGCTGCAGCGGAGCGATCTCGTTCGTGCGCTTGAAGTCGATCCACGTCTCGATCAGGTCCGGCGTGAAGACGTCGCCCTGGAGGAGGAACTCGTGGTCGCGCTCGAGCGAGTCGAGGACGGCCGGGAGGGAGGTCGGGACCTGCGCGACGTTCGCGTGCTCCTCGGGAGCGAGCTCGTAGAGGTCCTTGTCGATCGGCTCGGCCGGCTCGATCTTGTTCTTGACGCCGTCGAGGCCCGCGAGGAGCAGGGCCGAGAAGGCCAGGTACGGGTTGCCGGAGGAGTCCGGCGCGCGGAACTCGACGCGCTTGGCCTTCGGGTTCGAACCCGTGATCGGGATACGCATGGCCGCGGAGCGGTTGCGCTGCGAGTACACCAGGTTGATCGGGGCCTCGAAGCCCGGGACCAGGCGGTGGTAGGAGTTCACCGTCGGGTTGGTGAAGGCCAGCAGCGACGGGGCGTGCTTGAGGATGCCGCCGATGTAGTAGCGGGCCATGTCCGACAGGCCCGCGTAGCCGGCCTCGTCGTAGAACAGCGGGGAGCCGTTGCTCCACAGCGACTGGTGGACGTGCATGCCCGAACCGTTGTCACCGAAGATCGGCTTCGGCATGAAGGTCGCGGTCTTGCCGTTGCGCCAGGCGACGTTCTTCACGATGTACTTGAAGAGCTGGAGGTCGTCGGCCGCGGCGAGCAGCGTGTTGAACTTGTAGTTGATCTCGGCCTGGCCGGCGGTGCCCACCTCGTGGTGCTGGCGCTCGACCTGCAGGCCCGACTTGGCCAGCTCCAGGGAGATCTCGGCGCGCAGGTCGGCGAAGTGGTCGACCGGCGGGACCGGGAAGTAGCCGCCCTTGTAGCGGACCTTGTACCCGCGGTTGTCCTCCAGCGCGCCGGTGTTCCAGGCGCCGGCCTCGGAGTCGATGTGGTAGAAGGACTCGTTCTCCGAGGTCTTGAAGCGCACGCTGTCGAAAACGTAGAACTCGGCCTCGGGACCGAAGTACGCGGTGTCGGCGATCCCGGTCGACGCCAGGTACGCCTCCGCCTTCTTCGCCACGTTGCGCGGGTCACGGGAGTACTGCTCGCCCGTGATCGGGTCGTGGATGAAGAAGTTGATGTTGAGGGTCTTGTCGCGGCGGAAGGGGTCCACCCGCGCGGTCGACAGGTCGGCGCGCAGGGCCATGTCGGACTCGTGAATGGCCTGGAAGCCACGGATCGACGATCCGTCGAAGGCGAGCTCCTCGTCCGGGTCGAACGCCTCGACGGGCAGCGAGAAGTGCTGCATGACGCCCGGCAGGTCGCAGAACCGGACGTCGATGAACTTGACGTCCTCGTCCGCGATGAACTTCTTGGCCTCGTCGGCGTTCTGGAACATCCAGCTCCTCCTACTCCCGGCCGTCGAGCCGGGGTGGTAGTTCGTTCGTGCGGCCAGTGCGGTGGCACACGCTGTCGTCGACCCTAGGGACGGGTGATTTCTCGTGCGTGACCCATTTGTTTCGCAGAAGTTAACCGGCCCGGGTTCCACGGTAGCTCGGTCACACGGTCCCGCACCCCTCCGTCCGCCGGGCATATGGGTGCGCAGTACCGTGGACGGGTGGACAACAGGCAAGCAATCGGATCGTGGCTCTCCGGCCCGCGCGCGGCCATGGAGGAAGCCGGTGCCGACTTCGGGTACCGGGGCGAGCAGCTGGGTCTGCCGGAGGAGGGACCGGGCTCGATCGCCCGCCCGGGCCGGCGTGTCGGCGCCCTTGCGGTGGACTGGGGTCTGTGCCTCTTGATCGCATACGGTCTGATCACGGACGGCTACGGCCCCGCCACCGGCAACTGGGCCCTGCTGATCTTCCTCGTGATGAGTGTGCTGACGGTGGGTACGCTCGGCTTCACTCCGGGCAAGCGCCTGTTCCGTCTGCGCGTGGTCGCCCTGGACACCGGCACCGTCCACCCCGCCCGCTCCGCCCTGCGCTCGGTCCTGCTCTGCCTCGCCGTCCCCGCGCTGATCTGGGACCGCGACGGCCGCGGCCTCCACGACCGGCTGGCCCGCACGGTCGAGGTGCGCATCTAGGACGACGTGCGCGGCCCCGCATCCGCATCTGCATCCGCATCCAGGACGCCGTACGGCGGAGGGGATGGCGTACGGCGGAGGGATGGCGTACGACGAAGGGGGCGCCCGGAGTGATCCGGGCGCCCCCTTCGGGTGTCGCGGGGTTCAGCGGGCCTTCGGCCCGCCCCTCGGCAGGCGCATGCCCTTGGGCATCGGCCCCTTCGGCAGCGGCATGTTGCTCATCAGGTCGCCCATGGCGCGCAGCCGGTCGTTGGTGGTGGTCACCTGCGGGCCGGTCAGGACGCGCGGCAGCTTCAGCATGGTGGTCCGCAGCTTCTTCAGCTCCACCTGGCCCTCGCCGGTGCCGACGATCAGGTCGTGCACCGGGACGTCCGCCACGATGCGGTTCATCTTCTTCTTCTCGGCGGCCAGCAGGCTCTTCACCCGGTTCGGGTTGCCCTCGGCGACCAGGACGATGCCGGCCTTGCCGACGGCCCGGTGCACCACGTCCTGGCTGCGGTTCATCGCCACCGCGGGGGTCGTCGTCCAGCCCCGGCCGACGTTGTCCAGCACGGCCGCCGCGGCACCCGGCTGGCCCTCCATCTGGCCGAAGGCGGCCCGCTCGGCCCGGCGGCCGAACACGATCGCCGTCGCGAGGAAGGCGAGCAGGAAGCCCAGGATGCCGAGATAGACGGGGTGGCCGATCGCGAAACCGATCGCGAGGAAGACACCGAAGGTGACGATTCCGACAGCCGCGAGTACAAGACCGATCTTCTTGTCGGCCTTGCGGGTCATCTTGTAGGTCAGGGCGATCTGCTTCAGTCGCCCGGGGTTAGCGGCGTCTGCCGCCGTGTCCTTCCTCGCCATGTCACGCAGTCTACGTGGCCCCGGGAGGACCCACGACGGCAGTGCCCCGGAGCGAGGGGCCGGGGGCGGTCAGGAGCCGGCGGAGCTGACCGCTTCGAGGACGCGCTGCGCCTCGACACGGTCCTTGGCGCGGCGGCGGTCCTCCAGGACGGAGGTCCAGGCGTTGCGTCGGGCGGTGCGCTGGCCGCCGCTCATGAGCAGGGACTCGACGGCGCGCAGGGCGTCGGTGAAGGAAGGGATCGCGGTGGCGCGAACAGGCGCGGCCTGCATGATGGGGCCCCCTCGGGCGGCATGGGTCACGGGTGCGCGTGGTGTGATACCAACGTCACTGATTGGTGTTACCAGGGCGTGACCGACCGGTCAAACACCAATGAAGCCTCGATGTGAGGGGCCGAAATGCTGATGCGGCCCCGGCGGGCGCCCTCATCAGGGAGGACGGCCGGGACCGCATCTTCTCGGACGCTACCGACGGGTAGCCGCTTGTGCGTGAATTCACAGGCTCGCCGCGCCCGGTGCCGGGCACGGCGGGTGACGGGGCGTCAGACGGCCTGGGCGGCCACGAAGGTACCGCGCTTCTCGACGGCCATCTGGTACAGGCGCCCGGCGCGGTAGGAGGACCGTACCAGCGGGCCGGACATCACGCCCGAGAAGCCGATCTGCTCGGCCTCCTCCTTCAGCTCGACGAACTCCTGCGGCTTGACCCAGCGCTCCACGGGGTGGTGCCGGACGCTCGGGCGCAGGTACTGGGTGATGGTGACGAGCTCGCAGCCGGCGTCGTGCAGCTGCCGCAGCGCGTCGCTGACCTCCTCGCGGGTCTCACCCATGCCGAGGATCAGGTTGGACTTGGTGACCAGGCCGACGTCGCGCGCCGCGGTGATGACCTCGAGCGAGCGCTCGTAGCGGAAACCGGGACGGATCCGCTTGAAGATCCGCGGGACGGTCTCGACGTTGTGCGCGAACACCTCGGGCCGGGAGGAGAAGACCTCCGCCAGCTGCTCCGGCACGGCGTTGAAGTCGGGGGCCAGCAGCTCCACCTTCGTGCGCCCGCCCTCGCGCTCCGCCGTCTGCCGGTGGATCTGCCGCACGGTCTCGGCGTACAGCCAGGCGCCGCCGTCCTCCAGGTCGTCCCGCGCCACGCCGGTGATGGTGGCGTAGTTCAGGTCCATGGTGACGACCGACTCGCCGACGCGCCGCGGCTCGTCCCGGTCGAGCGCCTCGGGCTTGCCGGTGTCGATCTGGCAGAAGTCGCAGCGCCGGGTGCACTGGTCGCCGCCGATGAGGAAGGTGGCCTCGCGGTCCTCCCAGCACTCGTAGATGTTGGGACAGCCGGCTTCCTGGCATACGGTGTGCAGCCCCTCGCTCTTCACGAGGTTCTGCATCTTCGTGTACTCGGGACCCATTTTCGCCCGGGTCTTGATCCACTCGGGCTTGCGCTCGATGGGGGTCTGGCTGTTCCGGACCTCCAGGCGCAGCATCTTGCGTCCGTCGGGTGCGACTGCGGACACATCGGCTCCCTGTAGCTTCGATTCTTCGGCGTCCCCCAGGGTACGCCCGTACGTTTTCGGCCCCCGCGGTGGGCAACCCGCCGGGCGGGGCGGGAATTCCCCCCGCGGCCCCGGCGTGACGGTGACGACACGCCCGGCTGGGCCCAGGACCTAGGCCGAGGCCCGCTCCACCTCCCGCGGCTTCGGGTCCGCGTTGCCCAGGACGTCGGCGAGGTGGCGTTCGACGACCGGCAGGACCTCCTCGATGGTCACGTCCCGGCCGAGCTCGGCGGCGAGCGAGGCGACCCCCGCGTCCCGGATCCCGCACGGGATGATCCGGTCGAACCACTTGTTGTCGGGGTTCACGTTCAGCGCGAAGCCGTGCATCGTGACGCCCTTGGCCACCCGGATGCCGATCGCGGCGATCTTGCGGTCCTCGCGGCGCTGGCCGGCGTTGGAGGGGGCGTACTCCGGGCCGTTCAGGCGCGGATCGAACTCCTCGTCGGTGAGCCGGGGGTCGAAGTCCAGCGAGAGACCGCCGAAGGACGGCCGCTGCTCCACCGGGTCGCCGAGCACCCACACCCCGCTGCGGCCCTCGACCCGGGTGGTCTCCAGGCCGAACTCCGCGCAGGTGCGGATCAGCGCGTCCTCCAGACGCCGGACGTGCGCCACCACGTCCACCGGGCGCGGGAGCTTCTGGATGGGGTAGCCCACCAGCTGGCCCGGGCCGTGCCAGGTGATCTTGCCGCCGCGGTCCACGTCGATCACCGGCGTGCCGTCCAGGGGGCGCTCGTCGTCGGCGGTGCGCCGGCCGGCCGTGTAGACCGGCGGGTGCTCCAGCAGCAGCACGGTGTCGGGAACCTCGTCGGCGAAACGCGCCGCGTGCACCCGGCGCTGCTCGTCCCACGCCTCCTGGTACTCGACCGCGTCCGCTCCGAATCCCATGCGGACGAACCGCACCTCACTCACGGCAAGCGCCTCCCTCGGCAACGGGTGTAACGGGCACGCAGCGCGCCCCCGCCACTGTACGTCCGGCCCGCACGCGTCAGCCCAGGAGTCGATCCTCACACGATCGGATGAATGAATGTCGAGATGTGCGATCGCCTGCTTACGCTCCGCTACATTCGCGCCGTTCACGAGGCCATTAGGGCTGCTCACAGGCAATCCAGGCACTTCAGGGGCCTGGAAGGCAGGAGACCGCACCGCAGATGACGGAACGACCCGCGCAGCGCACTCCCAACCGCCAGCTCGCCGCGCTCATCGCAGAAGCGGGCTTCTCCAACGCGGGTCTGGCCCGGCGCGTCGATCAGCTCGGCCTCGAGCACGGGCTGGATCTCAGATACGACAAGACGTCCGTCACCCGATGGCTGCGCGGTCAGCAGCCCCGCGGCACCACCCCCGCCCTCATCGCCGAGGTCTTCACCCGCCGTCTGGGCCGCCGTCTGACCGCGCAGGACCTCGGCCTGGACGCGTGCGCCCCCGTGTACGCGGGGCTGGAGTTCGCCGGTACCCCCGAGGAGGCGATCGACATCGTCGGCGGGCTGTGGCGCAAGGACTCCGGCAGCCACGCCGAGCTGCGCAAGATCGCCTTCACGCCGGCCGGTCTCGTCGTGCCCAGCCGGGACTGGCTGATCGGCCGGGCCGACGAGAGGGTCGCCCGCGCTCCCGGGGAGCCCCCCGCCCGGGTGCCGGCCCAGGCCCGCCCCTCCGGCCAGGCCGCGTCGGCCGCGTCGGCCCCGTCGGCCGGACCGGGGTCCGGCAGGTCGGTGCCGCCCAGGCCGCCGGGCCCGCCCGGCCACGGCGCGTCCGGCGTGCCCCGGCAGCGCGGCACCACCGAGCGCGGCCCCGGCCAGCGCGTCACCGGCGGCGACATCGCCGCCCTCCGCTCGGTGGGCGAACTCTTCCGCACCCTCGACGACATGTACGGCGGCGGCCACGCCCGCCAGGCCCTCGTGCGCTACCTGGAGCACGAGTGCGAGCCGATGCTGCGCGGCGTCTACGGCGAGCAGGCCGGCCGCCGTCTGTTCGGCGCCGCCGCCGACCTCACCCGCCTCGCGGGCTGGACCTCCTTCGACATCGCCGCGCACGGCCTGGCCCAGCGCTACTTCGTGCAGGCCCTGCGGCTCTCCCAGGCCGCCGGGGACCGGGCGTACGGCTCCTTCGTCCTGGCCACCATGAGCCGCCAGGCCGTCTACCTCGGCCACGGCCGCGAGGCCGTGCAGCTCGCGCGCGTCGCCCAGCAGGGCGTCGGTACGAACGCCCCGCCCGTCGTCCAGGCGCTGCTGCACGCCGCCGAGGCGCGCGGACACGGCGTGCTGGGCGAGGTGCGGGCCTGCACCGCGTCCCTGGTGCGGGCCGAGCGTGCGCTGGAGGCGGCCAAGGCGGGGGACGAGACGCCGTTCTGGGCGCGGTTCTTCGACGAGGGGCAGCTCGCCGACGAGTTCGGGCACTGCCACCGGGACCTCCAGCAGTTCCGGGCCGCCGCCCAGCACGCGGAACGCTCCCTGCAGCTCCGTCCCGCGGCCTACGCCCGCAGCCGCCTGTTCTGCCGGGTCGTCCTCGCCTCCGCCCGCCTCGGCCTCGGCGAGCTCGACCAGGCGTGCCATCTCGCGGCGGAGGCGGCGGGGCAGGCGGCGGAGATGCGGTCGGTGCGGGCGGTGGAGTACGTCAAGGACTTCGAGCGCCGGCTGGAGCCGTACAAGGACGCGGCGCCGGTGCGGACGTACCGGGACAAGGTGGCTGCGCTGGGGTAGTCGGCGGGGCGGCGGGGGGTCTCCTCCCCCCGCCGCCCCTTCCCGTCCCATCCCCGGGGGCTGCCGCCCCCGGACCCCGGCGCCGTAGGCGCTTGCGCCGCCCCCGGCGGCCTTGCGCCGCCCCCGGCGGCCTTGCGCCGCCCCCG